>JBNAKO010000176.1:0-2935 GCA_049706495.1 Methanosarcina sp.
GCCCGGGACTTGTGATCATAGAGATTGCACTTGCGGATATGGCACTCGAAGAGATTGCACTTGAAGAAATAATACTCAAAAGCATACAAATTCCCCCTTAATGCGCTAAAAAAATTTAATAACACATTATTAAGTTATTACATAAGAAGAACCGAAACTATAAAAGATTTTTGTATATCTTTCCAGTATAATAATACTGTGGGGTTTAAAAAAGCTAAAAAGGTTAAGCAACGCAATTTTTTGGAAAATTTTTGATGATATAAATAGGCGACACCATATGTTTTGGGGCAAATGGCATATCATCTAATTCAGTAGTATACATACATACTTTTAAAGATTAGAAAGTAATATAAACATGCACTAATCTTATTAGATTATTTATTTAGAATGTTATAAAGATTAAAACGGATAAATAATACCTAATAGGCAATAAAATAATAAAAAACTCAAGAAAATAAACGAAAAAAGTTTGGGTTCTCCGGAAAAAATTTTAAATAGAAGGGGAAAAGGGAGAAAAAATTGGATTTAAATTTTATCAGAAGTCCTAATAATGGTTTTAGTATTAGAGGATACTAATTGATAATATACTGAAAAAATAAATTAAATTAGATTGTTTGTAAAATTTATAAAGAGTTAAGGAAAGAGTTAAATTAAATTTTAGAACTAAATTTTATTTTGAAAAGGAGTAATTCCTGTGTACAAATTAATTGACTTTCAGAAGAAAAGAAAAAATTTTGTTTTTGCAACTTCGTCCTTTTTAATTTTGATTTTATTGCTGGTTTCCCCCGCAGCAGCATCTATAAACAACTGGGATTTTTCTCCTAAAGGACCTGTCTCAGGGGATATTCTTCAGTTAAAAGGAAATGCAGCTCCAGGCGATAAAGTTGATGTACTCGTAAGCTTTGAGAAAACAGTCCCGGTTTCGGAAGGGAAGTTTGAATATATCCTGGAAGATGTAAAAATTCCAGGAGGTTTAAATAACTATTTTACAGTTCAGGCTACTGACGCTAAAAATCTCAATGTGAGAGTGAAAATGGTTATCTGGATAACAAAAAGTTCAGAAGCCTCGGGAAATGTTGCAACCGTTTCCCAATCAAGCGTTCCTGAAGGAACCTACAGGATAAAAATTGACGGAGAAGCTAAAGAAGGAGCCTCGGATGTAAACCTCAAAATTACAGCCTTCCAGGGGCTTGAAGCGGATTCAAACGGAGAATTTACCTATTCTTATAATACAAAATCGGTCCCTGCAGGAGACTTTGAAATAAAAGTTGGAGATACTGCAAAAACAGTAACTATCCAATCCAGAGAAAAAGACCAGGTTCCTGATCCTTCTCCACAAAAGCCCTCGGAAGAAAAGTCATCTGAAGAAAAATCTTCTGGAAAAACTTCAGATTCTTCCATGCCTGTGCCTGAGACAACTCCTATAAAAACCGAACCTGTCGAACAGCCTACAAATTCCAGTGAAGTGTTAAAAGAAAACAATACTGCAAACATCACAGCTCAGGACAAGAGCCCTGAAAATAACACATCTAAGAACAATAATCTGGCCGATGATGTCCAGAAATCTGAAGAATTTCAGAAGACAGGATTCATTTTAGATAAACTTTACTTGCTTGCAGGACTCGGGGCAGGGCTTGTAATACTGATTATATATTCACACTTTAGAAAGAAATAACTGTTTGAGGGGGAACTCACAAAAAATTCCCTTTTTTTTAAAAAATTGTTAAAATGAGCAAATAAATTAAGTGGAGGTATGTGATTGAAAAAAAGTCTACTGGTAATTGCGTTGAACATATTTCTATTAACATGTGCAACAGCAATTGCATGTGACTGTGGAAATGATGAAAGCGGTCTAAGCTTTATTGGGAATGCAAGTTTTAGAGATAGAACTGTCCATGCCCTTGATCATACAAACAGTCCTGAAGAAGGAAACTGGATTATTCTAAATCCTCAAAACGATGACAGGGTAATTAAAGTCCCCAAACCCTTAAAATTTACCTATTCCGGTCCAAAATCCATTGAATACGGGCAGGCTTCTGCAGCCCTGAACAAAAACGAGGACGAACCTTACATTGTAGAATATCCAGCAAGTGCTGATTACCAGTACTGGCCTGTTTATCTGCCAGGAGAAAACGTAAAAATGTCCTTCTTTGGACAATCTGCTCTAAAAGAACAGCCTGTAGAAATCTATCTGTTAAATGCAAATACAGAACCTGCAAGAAAACTCCTTGATGCATACAGGGCAAAAGAAACACAAAACCTGAGCAAACTCTTCCATGACAGCATGGATGGAAATTACCAGAAATATCAGGCAAATCTTGACAGAAAAGGAAATTTAGAGTACGATTTAGGACCTCTGGATGCAGGACAGTACGGCATACTTATGCTAAAGCATGAGGAAGATGGATGTATAACCATCGTTTCAGGGACCGGATTTATAGTTTCAGAATACGAGCTCTCCATATCTTCACCTGAAGCAATAAAAGAAGGAGAAGACCTGGATATAACCCTGGGACTTAAAAATGCTCCACAGGGATTGGACTGCACTTATGCAGCTCTTCTAATCAAAGATGATGCTTACAGAGTGGATGTAAACCTTGATTCAGATGGAACTAAAAATGGAACATACCTCAAAGTAAATGACCTTGATCCGTTTGAAGTAATAGGAATTAACCCGAAAGAAATAGATATTAATCCACAAGAAATAAATGCAAGTTCCATAAACGATCCTAAATATTCAGAATACAAGGCAAAAATCAGGGAAAAAGCCAACAGAGAAGAAGTCCAGAAAGCTCTTTTGAAATTTATTGGAGAGGGAAAAGGTTCCATTGCAATGGGGCAGAATGGACAGAAAGATCTTTCTCTAACAGCATTTGATCTGCCAAAAGGACAATACTATCTCTGTGTGGCAGCATACACTCCAGGAATAGGAATT
>JBNAKO010000177.1:0-10927 GCA_049706495.1 Methanosarcina sp.
TTTTACGAACAGATTGTAATCCCAATCTGAGTATATTATAAGAAGCGTTAAGATCTCGATCTATTGATAACCCACAATAAGGACAATTATGTGTTCTTTCTGATATATCTTTTTCAACAACATTTCCGCATTTTGAACACAGTTGGGATGTATTGTGAGGATTAACAAGAACTACTTTCCTACCAGCATTCACAGCTTTGTATGAAGTATAAGTTACAAGTTTATTCCAAGCCGCATCCATAATTCCTTTTGAATATAGAGGACCTTTAACCATATTTTTAATGTTAAGATCTTCAAAACAAATAGTGCCGTAATTCTTAACAAGACTATTACTAAGTTTTTGAATGAAATCTTCTCTCTTGTTAAAGATTCTTTCATGTACTCTACACAATACTTTTAATGATTTCTTACGTGCAGGAGTTCCTTTTTCTGCCTTAGAATGCTTTCTTTGAGTCTTTACTAGATTTTTTTCTTCTTTCAAATAAAATTTAGGATTTTCAATGAAAGTTCCATCAGAAATTACTGCAAAAGATAGAAGACCCACATCAATACCTACAGATTTCTCGGAAGGTTCAAGTGGGTTACAAGTTTCAGTATCGGTAAGAATTGACACGTACCATTTTAGAGTTGCACTTCTTCTGATAGTTAAACGTTTAATGTTTCCTTCAATTGGTCGATGTAGCTTAATTTTTATATCTCCAATTTTGGAAAGATTTAAAAATTTATTATTTAAAGAAAATCCGGATTGAAGGTAAGTAATGCTATCATACCAACCTTTGCCTTTAAATCTAGGATAACCAGCCTTTTCCCCTGATTTTAATCTTCTGAAAAAAGCCTGAAATGCAAGATCGACTCGCATAGTTATGTCCTGTAAAACATGCGAATGAACAGTTTTGAGTTCTGGTTTATCTTTTTTCCAGATAGGAATCATTTTTTTTAGATTCATAATACCCTATTTTCTTTTGTTCATGTTCCCATGTATTTTTTCTTAATGCCAAAGTTTCATTATATACCCATCTACAGAGTTCCAAAGTTTCATTTAACTTTGAAATTTGAGATTTTGTTGGATAGATTCTATAACGAAATACTTTAGGCATAATGTATAAATAAGGAGTTTTACCTAAACAAAGGTTGGTATGCAGAAGTTGACAGGCTGTATCCCGCCATTAAAATGACGGGGATTAGCCCTTATTTGCTCCTAAATTGTCATTGATATTTTTGCTCTAAATTTTAGCTTATTTTGACTCATTTTCCTTTTTTCATTTTTTTCCAACTCCCAGATATTTTCATTCAGCTTTCTTATAAAGCAGTTATATAAAATTAAATTTTTAGATTTTTTAGATTTAACTTTTTGAGGTTATAAAATCCCTGAATGTTCAAAAACCTAGTTGCGTGATCAAAGCTGGGGAGAAAATCTGTCTCTCAACAGTGTTTAAGAATATTAAAATTTAAATAATTTTTTTCTATTAAGTGTTAAAAAAATTTTTGTTTATTAATAAACCTTTTGTAACCCGATGCGTTACACAAAATAAATAAAGGAGAGTATCTCAGTCAAATTCAGCCTGATAAAGGCAAAAAACTATTATTAAAAAAGCAAAAAGCACTGTTTTGAAGACCATGAAAGAAATAAAAGTATCTTCAATAGGAGAGAGAGCTTTAATTTCCCGCTTATCTGAGATTTTCAAGCTTGCAGAGAGCAGGGAAGAAAGGCAGAAAGGAGTCCTTGTAGGTGCAGGACCGGATGACTGTGCTGTCCTTGAGCTTAACGAGGAAGATTACCTGGTTGTTACAACGGATATGCTGCACAAAACCACGGATTTTCCTGCAGAAATGACTCCCTGGCAAATGGGCTGGATGTCGGCAGCAGTCAACCTGAGTGATATTGCGGCTATGGGGGCAGAACCTCAGGGAATTCTAATGGCAATTGGGATGCCTGCAGAGACCGAGCTTGTTTTTGTCGAAGAACTTGCCAGAGGGGTGCAGGCCTGCGCCGAATTTTGTGGAACTGCAGTTGTAGGAGGAGACCTTGACACTCATGCCGAGCTTACAATTACAGGGACAGCAATTGGCAGAGTAAAAAAAGACCAGCTTTTTCTCAGGCGGGGGGCAAGCCCTGGAGATATTGTTTGTATTACAGGATATACCGGCTCTGCAGGGGCAGCTTTAGAAGCCCTTCAGACTGGAAAGAAAGTGAATGAAACTATTCTTAAAGCACTTTTCGAACCTGTTCCCCGCATAAAAGAAGCCAGACAGCTAGCCGCAACCAGAGCTGTTACTTCCATGATGGATACAAGTGATGGGCTTGCAATGTCACTTCACGATCTTGCAAAGGTAAGTAATGTAGGTTTTAAAATCAGGGAAGATGCCCTTCCTGTTCTTAAGGAAGTAAGAGATTTTGCTTCAAATCCGGATAAACTAAGGGAACTTTGCCTTTACACAGGCGGAGATTTTGAACTTCTTCTTACAATTAGCCCATTAGAGATAAAAAAAGTACAAAATATATGTAACTTAACTGTTATAGGAGAATGCACAAAGTATGAAGCTGGCATTATGCTCGAAACCTCCGAGGAGGAATTAAGAATTATAGAGCAGAGGGGATACCAGCAACTAAAAGCTGAGGATTAAAATCCAAAGGTATTATCTAAGAATTGTCATGAATTTTTTATTTATAAATTAAGTTAGTCCAGAATAATAGAGCCCCTACGTGAATATTTTCATCATTAATAGAAAATAAAGATTGCAAGCCAAAAAGCCCTACACACATTATAAAAACAAAATAATTTGAACTAATACAATATATAATTTTAAAATATGAACTAATAAATATTATTTACGCACAAGTTTTGAGAAGGATAAAACATGAAAAAAGTTTATCTACAGATATTTACAGCGCTCCTGGTCCTGGGGTTGTTATATGGAACTGCAGGTGCAGTTCCGGTCATAATATCCCCGAATGAAAATTCAACTGTCCAGGGAGTAGTCGGCGAAACCCAAACTTATAATCTTCAAACAAATGAGTCGACAATAATAGAATGGTTAGTTAATGGAGAAAATGCGCCAGCATCAGAAATAACGTATAATACTGGAACTAATACCTCTGTTTTTAATTACGTAGTCCAGTCAGGTTCAAACGAAGTTCAGGCAGTTGTTCAATCAACTGGAGAAAGCAGGACCTGGATTGTAACCGGAACACAAAACGTGCCAGTTATCACACTATCCAATCCTTCATCATCAAGTGTCAACAACAATGTTGGAGAAGCAAGAAGCTTTACCGCAACCGTTAATCAACCTGCTGATATGAGCTGGTACCTTGATGGTACTTTCCTTTATACAAATTCATCTGTGACCGAATCCATGTATTCCAATAGTTCAGCAGTAGCAGGCACCCACACAATAAGAGTAGAAGCTCAAAATGGAAACGGGACTGCAGAACCAAAATCCTGGACATGGACAGTAGGAACAACAAGTATACCTGTTAATACCGGACCTTCAGAAACAACAATACAACTGGATCAGGGAAGAGACCAGACTTTTAATGTTAGTTCTACAAATGGCCAGAACATTCGGGTTGAATGGTTTGTCAATGACGAATCCGAAAGAACTGATGAAAGTACAAGCTCATCATATAATTTTGAAGGGGAAGAAACAGGCCAGTATACTGTTGAAGCTGTAATAACTGATCCAAATGGAATCTACGGTCAGTTGACAAAGACCTGGACTGTGAATGTACAATCTTCATCCTACACAAGCGGGAACAGGATCTGGGATGCAAGCAGAAACATGTCAACTGAGGAGTATACCTGGAATGCCCAGAGTTATTCGGGTTTCTTTTATGACCTTAACACAGGTGTGTCCTCGGAAGAAATGACTATTACGGACATAAGCAGAAGCATAGATGCAGGAAACATTGAATATGTCACACGTCCAACAGACACCGACTTTGAATACGGAGACTGGGGATCCTATCAGGTAATAGGATTTATGGCAGAGAAGTATTTTGCAGGTTACAATGACAATTCCACAGTTGTAGATGATACTATAAGCCCTATTTCTGACGGTATTCTTGCTAAGATTTTGGTCGATACTGATGAGAAAACGTCAGCAAATTCAGGAGATTCTCTTGCCCTTGAAGAAGGCTATGCTCTGAACATCATGGAAGTTGATGTTAATGGAGAAACTGTCTGGGTTCAACTTGAAAAGGATGGAGAAGTAGTAGATGAAGCCTTTATTTCTTCTGGAGACGATTATGTCTATGAGAAAACTCTTGGAGAATCAGAGGATGTACCTGTAATCATAGCCCATTTTGGTACGGTATTTGCAGGAACCGAGACTTCAGCCGTCTTCATACAGGGCCTCTTCCAGATCTCAGAGGACTATATTGAACTCCAAAACGGGGATACTTTCGGAGAAATGGAAGTAACTTCACTCAGCAGCAGTGAAATAAGAATGGAAAATGAAGATAATATAGGCCTTGATGAAGGAGAGACAATTGACCTTATGGGAAAGGTAAAACTTCAGGTAGCTGATGATAATGTATTGCGTTTTGCCCCCGTTCTTGACACCTCGGAATCAGGTACTTATGAACTTCGAGGAACTGTTTACGAAGAAGATGACCCTCTCCCAATCTGGAGTCCCCTGAATTTTGAAGGATTCTATTACAATATAGATGAAGGAATAGGCACAGAAGAACTGAGAGTCGAAGAATTCGATGGCAGGGACATTCCTTCAGGCAGCCTTGTATATGAGTCTACACCTCAGACGGTTGAATTTGAGCATAATGATTGGGACAATTTTACAGTTGTCGGGTTTATGGCAGACAAGTATTTTGCAGGATATCCCGACGGAGCTCTGGATGGACAGGTTGATGATGTAAGCCTGCTTTCGGATAACATTCTCACCAAAGTGCTTACCGATACCGACGATAAAGAATCCATGTCTTCAGGTTCTGCTCTTGTTCTCGAAGAAGGATATTCTCTGAATGTTGTAGAAGTCGATGTTAACGGAGAGACTGTCTGGGTACAGCTTGAAAAGGATGGAGAAGTGGTAGATGAAGCCTTTATTTCTTCCGGAGATAACTACATTTACGAAGCTGACCTTGGAGAAGCTGAAAATATACCTTTGATTATAGCCAATTTCGGGACAGTATTTGCAGGGAGCGAGACATCTGCAGTCTTTATAGAGGGCCTTTTCCAGATCTCAGATGAGTATATTGAGATCAATAATGAGGATACTTTTGGAGAAATGGAAATTAGCAGTATCTCTGAAAGCGGCATTACAATGAAAAACGAGGATGATATCGGGCTTGGACAGGATGAAACTGTTGAGGTTATGGGCAATGTCAGTTTCAAAACCGCAGATGACGATACCTTAAGATTCTACCCATTCGTAGAAGTAGAAAGCGGAGGTAATGCCACCGACCAGCTAAAAATAAATGTGCCCGAAGAGATTATTGTCAACGAACCTTTCGAAATTGAAATAACTGCTGCAGATAAATCAGTAGAAGGTGCCTCTGTAACTGTTAATGAAACAGAACAGGGCGAAACCGATGCAAACGGAATTATCGAATATACAGCAGAGGAATTGGGCCCCCTTAAGATAACTGCGGAAAAAGAAGATTATTCGTCTGCAAATAGAAATGTTGAGGTTATTCCTCAGAAAGAAGGAATGAGCCTTAATATCACCCCAGAAACAGTATATGTAGGAGACACGATCACCATAGAAACCCTTGAAAAGATTGGTGGAAATCCAATTGAGGATGTAAATGTTTCAGTTGATGGACAGTCTCTTGGAAAAACAGGATCTGATGGGAAGTTTACATATACAGCTAATGAAACCGGTACAATAGAGATTAGCGCTGTCAAAGCAGGCTATGCAAATGAGACAGCAAATGTAAGAATAAGAGACTTTGAAGCAATCTTTGAGGTTTCTAACCTTGTAATCGATCCATTAGAAGTTAGTGCAGGCGATGAAGCAAAAATTACAGCTACCGTGGAGAATAAAGGAAATGCTGCAGGAAACTACACTGCAGAACTCAGGGTTAATGAAAGTGTAGTCGATACAAAGAGTGTGCCTCTGGAAGTAGGCCAGAACACTACAGTAAGTTTTGAACATGTCGAAGAAGTGCCAGGAACGTACAATGTACAGTTAGGAGATGAAATTGGCACCTATACGGTGAAAGAGAAATCTTCTATGCTTCTTTACGTACTTGGGGCTATTGTCCTGTTGATAATTGGGGGAATTGGTTACTTCTTCACTAAAAGCGGAGGAGATTTCTCGACTCTGCAAGAAAAGGTAAAAGAACTTTTTAATTCCGTAAACCCGAAAAAATAAACAAAAGAACCAAATCTAAAATAAAAAAGAAGAAAAAATAAACTATTCAGGAAAATAAAATCTAAAGTAAAATCTAAAAAATAGTAAAACTAAAACCTAGAAATTAATACAAAAAAAATATTTAAGAGAATTTAAGTTCCCGCGTTTAATTTAACGTGGGAATTTTTATTTAACTTAAAATTAGATTTTTTTTCACTAGCCTAATTTAGCTTATTGTCATTTGGTTCGAATTATTTTGAATAAATTAATTAATTTTGTGCTGTTTTTTCGAGTCCCTCAAAGTCTTTTGAGATTCTTAACTTATTTGCAGAAAACTGGGTTTTGGGATGAGCTCTATAACTGAATTTTTATCTCCAATGGTTAGGAAAAAATGTACTGAAGACAGGTCAACGGAAACCATCTTCGAAAACATGTAGCATTTGTTGATACAAATATAAAGGTCTTACAAAAGAAATAAGAGAATGGCAATGTCCAGATTGTGGAACTAACCATGATAGGGAGATTAATGCTGCCATTAACATCAAAAACTTGAACTATGCGAAAGTTTCAGGGCGAAGTAGTTCACTCCATTTTTTTAAGAGCACGTTCAATGGCATCTGTAAGACTGTTTTTTGGAATAATTGTAGTTACAGGGATATTCAGGATTTTTTCCACTGTAGGGCTTACTATGGGAGCACAGACAAGAGCTTTTGCTCCATCTCTTTCAGCATTAACGGCTGCTATTATGGCCTCTTCCATTGAGGTTGCCGAATACTCTCGTATTGTAACTAGCCGACCTGCTATTTTTCTCTTGGTTTCTACAATATTATCAAGCACTGAGCGGGCCGCAATTACCGCAATAAAGTCTCCACCGTCTGATTCTTTGATTTCGCGAATCGTTTTTACGATTTGACGCAGAGTTTTAATATTGGGGTCCCTGTTGCCTGAAAGGATTTTATAAAGCGTGCTTGGCGGAATATTTGCTTTTTTGGCAAAATCCACGGCAGTGAGATTAAGATCCTCTTTGATCACAGTCGAAAACGTTTTTTGAAACACTTCATCAGATTCAAACGCGGATTTGATTACCTTGTCTGCAATATTCATAAAATTTAACCTCTGAAACCCCGTTAAAAATAATTAATTTATTATTAATTATTTTAGATAATTTACATTTTACAGGGATTTTAATCCTGAATGAGAAATATATTCAAATATATTAATACATTTGGGATATAATTAAAGGTACTTTGAGAAAGTATATATACAAAATTCTAAAAAATATTATATATAGAATATACTTTATAAAGACATACTTTTATTCTTTATTTAATTTCGCTTAAAAAAATTGTATTATTTTTCAAAAAAGGCTATACAGGTTGTAAGTCCAGATAAAACTGCTAAATAGAATATGACAAAGCTAGAATTTATAAGGGATTATTTAGCTAATAAAAGTTATCAGTTATAAGGATTATCATCAGTAATAGCATTAAAAATATAGAGACTATAGAGGTGAAATTTTGAAAAAAGTAGGCATAGTCATACTCACTTTATTAATTGCCGCGTCAATATTCATATCCGGTTGCGCATCTGATAATGAAGAGGAGGCTAATGAAACTTCCGGGATTAGTGAATTAAACTTTGGGTATCAACCCAGTACCCATCAAGTTGCATATATGACTGCAGCAGAAAAAGGCTGGTGGAAAGAAGACCTTGAGCCTTTAGGTATTACAACCATTAATGAATTCCAGTTTCCCACAGGAGCCCCTGAAATGCAGGCTATGCTTGGCGGCAGCCTGGATGTAGCATATGTTGGTGCAGCCCCTGCAATTACAGCTCTAAGCCAGGGCCTTGATGCAAAAATTGTTACCCCTGTACAGATAAACGGTTCAAGTCTTGTGCTGAGGCCTGAACACGAATATAACAGTCCTGAGGACCTAAAAGGACTTAGAATCGCTACTTTCCCACCGGGAACAATTCAGGATACTTTGCTCAAAGAATGGCTCAGAGATAATGGACTTGACCCTGAAAAAGATGTTACAATTCTTGGGATGACCCCAGGAGACGCTGTCACAGCTATTTCAGCCAATCAGGTTGAAGCTGTATTCTTGCCTCATCCTTCTCCAACTGTTGTTGAAAAAGAAGGTAATGGACGTACTATAGTACAATCCGGAGAGATGAGTCCTAACCATGCCTGTTGTGTTCTTCTGGTCAGTGGGAAATTAATCAGAGAAGACCCTGAAATTGTGGAACAGATTGTAAAGACCCATATAAAAGCAACAGAATATAATCAGGCAAATGTAGATGAAGCTGCTCAGATTTACTCAAATAAGACTACAGAAGATCTCGACACCGTACAAACCTCACTTGAGGAATGGGATGGAGCCTGGATTACAGATCCTGCCCTGATAGAAGATTCAGCAGTTGATTACTCAAGAATTCAGTACGAACTGAATTACACTCAGAAGCCTCTAACAGCAGAAGAAATTTTTGACACAACTTTCTACGAGAAAGCTACCAGTGGAGAGTAAATAAAAATAGACAAAAAATAGAAATCCAGAAAAGTGTTCGACTGCTTCTATTTTATAGAAAGCAGTTGAAACCAAATTTATTCTAAAAATTGTAGACTGCCGGAAAGGTAAAAAACTAAGACTTCTTTTAATATAACATATGAAAATTAATCTAATAAAAACAATTCAAGATAAAGGCATTGAAGTTTTATCTCTTATAGCTGCGATTGTAATATGGCAACTCACAGCGGATTTCATTGTACAAAATCCATTTAAGCTACCTAGTTTTTATGATGTAATAACTTCTTTTTCCACTATCATCACAAATGGAATGATTTTTACGGATATGACGACAAGTCTTATTCATTTTTCAATTGGTATAGCCGGCGCTTTTCTAATCGGAATCCCTCTGGGAATAGGCATGGGATGGTTCAAGATATTAAATAGAATAGCAGACCCTATAATAGAAATATTACGTCCCATTCCTCCTATTGCCTGGATCCCATTTGCGATTATATGGATAGGACTGAATGATCGAGCAGCAGGTGCTGTTGTATTTGCAGGTATGATCTTTCCTATTATTATCAACACCTACACAGGTTTTAAAAATGTGCCAAAAGTCTACGTCGAAGCGGCAAAAGTGCTGGGATGTACTCGAAACCTGGACCTCATTCGTTATATTGCAACTCCTTCAGCCATGCCTTCAATTGTTGCAGGTATAAGAATTGCCATGGGCGTGGGCTGGATGTGTCTTGTAGCTGCAGAAATGTTTGGAAGCAACAGCGGCCTTGGATACCAGATATGGCACAATTATTATATTCACAGGATGGATTTCGTACTTGTCTATATGCTTATACTGGGATTTGTAGGGCTCTTTATTGACCGCTTCTTCAGATATTATGTAGATACCAAACTACTCAGATGGACATCAGGAACTGTGGTATGAAATGGGCCGAGTAAGTATAAAAAATGTTTCACGCGTCTTTACAAAAAAAGAAGACGGAACTGGAACAGAAGCCTTGCGTAATATAAGTTTTGATGTGAAAGACGGGGAGTTTATCTGCCTGCTTGGGCCTTCAGGATGTGGAAAAACAACTTTGCTCAGAATAATAGCGGGCCTTGAAATCCATACCTCAGGAGAAATTACCCTTAATGAAGTTCCTATAACAGGACCTGATCCCAAAAGAGGCATGGTTTTTCAGCAGTACTCGCTTTTTCCCTGGAGAACAATAATAGACAATATTACTTTCGGGCTTGAGATGCAGGGAGTTAAAAAGTCTGAAGCCAGAAAAAGAGTGGAAAAGTACATAGACCTTGTCGGGCTCGAGCAATTTAAAAATAGCTATCCTTATGAACTCTCAGGGGGCATGCAGCAGAGAGCAGCTATTGCAAGAGCTCTTGCAAATGAACCTGAAGTTCTTCTCATGGATGAACCTTTCGGAGCGCTTGATGCCCAAACGCGAAATATCCTTCAGGATGAACTTTTGAAAATATGGGAACAAAAACATGTAACTTTACTTTTTGTAACTCATAGCGTAGATGAGGCGGTTTTTCTTTCTGACAGAATAGTTGTTATGACCTCAAGGCCAGGAAGAATAAAAGAGATTGTAGAAGTAGACCTGCCCCGCCCTCGCTGCAGAACCAGCCAGGAAGCTAACGTCTTAAGAGACCGTGTTTTAAAGCTCCTGGAAGAAGAAAGGTTCAATAAGTAAGCCACAAAAGAGTAAAATTCCAAATAACTGAGGAAAAAGCTCCATAGAACAAAATAGAAAATAATTAAGAGAATAGAAGAAATATTAAGCTAAAAGATACGAAAAAGGCATTTAAAAAAAACGATTAAGGAATAAAATAGTCGAGTGAACTACCCCTCCCTGCAAATCTGACTATTTGCGAGGAAAGAGCTTCTTGGGTCATTCTTCCCTCTATTGAGGATAAGTCGCACAAGCCCTACCCTTCGTTCCGAAGGTGAAGAAAAATCAAAATGTTATATAAATAATCGTAAAGATACTTGAGATGCTTATAGCTTCTACCTTTCCGTAGCTTGAAGTCCCCAATCCCTTTGGGTATTTCCGTGTTATATTGTTTGCCCACAACTTCGCTTGTTTCTCGCT
>JBNAKO010000178.1:0-2309 GCA_049706495.1 Methanosarcina sp.
AATACAAGGGCCATAATAAATACATAGACTTTAACAGCCCTCATAACTACATCTTTTACGGTTTCATTATAGTCTGCCGCTTCCATCCCCTGATCTTTTGTGCTAACTTTCCCAAGGAAGAACATTCCAATAAGCCCGTAGACGAGAATTCCCGGCAAGATATATTTACCCAGCATATTAAACAAGAACATGAAATCAGCATGATAAGGTTCACCAGCTAACTTTGAAATTGCAATTGTTGAGAGAGGTTCTCCAAGCGGGGTAAGTGCAGCGCCAAGTCCAATCGAAAAACAGGCAATAATAGTGAGATCAATCTTGGACCTTCTTGAAAGAGGCATTGCATTAACTACCTCGACGAGGATTATTGCTGCAAGAATAGCTGACATTACACTGGAGGATAATCCAAGAATAACAATCAAAAGAAAGCCAAGAACCTTAACGGAAAGCATATCAGTCAGTTTTCTGATAGCTTTATGAATTGGGCTATGCCATTTATAGATGATTAACCCTACAATTAACACTATCTGGAATATGCCTATTGGAATACCGGCTATATCTCCAACATGCAAAGGCGCAGTTAAAGCTTCTTCAATTATTTCCATAGTCCAGCCTGTTTCTATACCCGGAAGTACAGCAAAACCCGAAAGAGTCATTGCTACTACTCCACATGCAAATAGGAATACTTCCAAGTTTTCCTCAATTACATGGATTTTAAAGGGGCCCAGCAATACAGCTAGGAATATTATAAGATATCCTATCAAAACTCCTACTTCAAGAGCCATTAATTTTTTTCCTCCTAACACTACTCTATAGTAAAATATCAATCGCTAAGGATTTATTATGAAACCTAAGAGGTTTCAAAATATCTAGCTTTTAAGGGTATTCTATTAAATATTCTTTAATAATATATTATTCGCTAGACTTTTAATGATTTTTTCGATGTTCACAAAATCGTTTTAACTCTCTCCCTAGAATTTTAATAAAAATATAGTTGACAGACTTTTGTGGGAGGACTTTTTTTTGAATTTGAGAGGGGTTTCACGCATTATACTTTACACCTTAATCTACCTCTAAAATTTTCTAATATAGGGGTCTAATAAAAAAATATTCTAATATTTAAATTATAGAATAATTATAAATCTAATTTTATATATATTGAGGTTGATGATCTTGTCTTCAACTGCCTACGAAAAAAATAGGCAGACTCACAGCCCTAATAAATAAAATAAAGTGGAGTGGAATAAAGTACATCACTCGTTATTCAACAGGTTATAATTGGTGAAATGTCCCCCATAACCGGCGTTCTTCAATTGCCAGTCTACAGATTTCATCTCTGCCTGTATGAATTTCGCAATTATAAGGATGTTTACAATGAACTTTTAAATAAAGGTTATGATTTTTAACGGAAAAAGTATTTATTTTAACACTATTACTGCTAAAAATGTGTTTCCTAAAGGATCCCAAGCAATTGTAGAAATAATATTTAGCAATATGTAAAACACGGTACAATTGTAAAATATATTAAGATTATGTACTTTTTTCATATAATTTGCATGACATAAAAGTAAAACAATAGGAATAATGTCTAAATTTTATCCTTTAATAACTCTTTATTAACTTTAATTTAGTGAGTTATAATACTTAGGAAGACAATTTATTTTTTAAGATATTTCGTGTTAACTTAATTTCTATTGTGAAATTTTATTTTTCTTAAAAAAGTTTGGAATCCCTTTAAATTAATAAAAAATGGCATAAAAAAAACAAGTTCTCTTATAACTAACAGAAAGGAATAAATGACATAAAAAGATGAAATCCATTTTACTAAATTTTCGGAATTTAATATCTGCGATGAAATAAAAAAACAAAAAAGATTCAATTAAAAGTGATTACGGGATTTTATCTTATTTTTAAAAACCTAGTCCAAGATCAGGCGATCATGACTAATATTTATCACCTGACCTTGAATCTAATACGTATTATTTTTGTGCTCTTTTTTATTTTAAATCTTAAGCACGAAAATAATTACGAAATATATACCCATTGAGACAAGTCCCATAGGTACTCCAAGTCTTGCCCATTCTTTGCTTGTTATACCTAACTTTCCTGCAGAGATAATATTTGGAATGTTTCCTGGGATGAGCATTCCACCTGCAATCAAAAGTCCCATAAGTATACTCTTTATTTGTAATTCGCTGAGAGCAGGGCCAATTTCAGCAGCTGCCAGAGTAGCATTATCAAGAATTGCAGAGACCATGTTAACCCAATATAGGATTGTGGAAGGGATCTGTATGAAGTATTCGAATATGATA
>JBNAKO010000179.1:0-3201 GCA_049706495.1 Methanosarcina sp.
AAAAAAAGTAAAATCCATAAGCTTTGAATGCCTATAAATCCTATGAATCCATTAAATTCTTCAACTCGTATAGAAATCTATTAATTATTTTAGAGAATTTCATATGCCGCTTTCACGAAGTTTGATAACTTGCCTGAGGTTCTTCCTGGATTTCAGAAACATAATAGAGAAAATATATACTGAAAATCAGTTTTGCCCCGGGAATACAGGTGCGTAAAAAATGATAGAAAATGTACTCTGGCTTGCAGTCGGGTTGATGGTTGTCTCATCCCTGGTTCCTAAAACCTTAAAGGTTCGTAAACTTATAGGAGGGATGGGATGGGCTGTATTTTCCATTCACTGGGCTTACCAGCCTCTGCATTATATCGAGGTTCTTGATTATGTAAATGTGGTTCTGACTATATTAGTTGCTATTTTTTGTCTGCTTGTGGCATATATTATGTTTCGTGAATATAGAGAGGGCCCCCTCCGTATTAATAATAGAAAAGTTCTGCATTCCAGATTCTCAGACCAGAATGGGAATACGTATCTTGATACGACTTCAATGTTAACAAGCGCCAGTGCCCTTGGGGCTTTGGTTTATTTCCCATTTGCAAACTTCTCCTCTCTTAATACATGGATTATTGGAGAGGTTACTTCCCAGGTCCTCTGGGGGCTTCAGTATTTTAATGTTCCTGCATATCTGAAGGCCTGGAATATGATAACCCTCAATGGATATACTGTGGAGATAATTCTCGCATGTACGGCAATTGAAAGTATAGCCCTTTTTATGGGCCTTATTGGCGCTGTTAGAGCCCCTTTAAGCCGTTTATCTATGGCTTTTATAGTATCCGTACCTGTCATTTATGTGCTCAACCTTATTAGGGACATTTTCGTTGTTATCGCATATGGAGAACAATGGTTTGGAGCTGACAGTTTTATAATTGCACATAATTATATCGCGAAGGCAGGTTCAGGAGTTGCCCTTTTTGCAATTTCATATTTAGTACTTAAGATTCTTCCTGAACTCTTGGGAATGATTGACGGTTTATGGGTCATATTTTCCGAAGAATTGAGGTCCCTTCTGCATAGAGTTGAGGGGGACTGAGACAGTTGATTGCAAAAGGTTCGGGATCCTGGCTGTTTACGGCTGCATCTATAACTGCCCTGATTGGAATTCTTTCATGGACAATGGACAGTTCTTCTCTCAATCATGCTACTTATCTGGGAACAGCATTAACTTTTTTTATGGTTGTTTTTTTCAGGGATCCTGAAAGAAAAGTAGAGGTTTCGGACACTTATATGGTCTCTCCTGCGGATGGCACGGTTATAGACATTCGAGACAGAAAAATCTGTATCTTTATGTTTTTCCAGAATGTTCATGTAAACCGAGCTCCAATTTCCGGAAAAATAAAAGAAATAACCTATAAGAAAGGCGGATATCTTCCTGCTTATCGTAAAGATTCAGAAAGAAATGAAAGGAATGAGTTTATTATACATACTAAATATGGGGATGTCAGCGTTACACAGATTGCAGGTACTATCGCCCGTAGAATTGTCTCTTACTCCAATGTAAATGATAGCATTGAGCAGGGGCAGCGTATAGGAATGATACGCTTCGGATCAAGGGTCGATGTAACAATCCCTCAGAATTTTGATATCATGGTACGAAAAGGTGAAAGGGTACTTGCAGGCAAGACCATTATAGCAACAATAAAAGAATAAAAGGGACTTTTGAACATGAACGTATTTGAGATGTTAAGACCCCCGGACTTTGTCTCTCTTTTGAACCTTATCTGCGGGATTAGCTCTATTTTAGCTGCCCATGACGGCTCTTTGGACCTTGCTTTAATTTTACTTCTGCTTGCTGCGGTTGCAGACGGAGCAGATGGGTACATTGCAAGAAGGTTTAAAGGAGGAGAATTAGGGGAACAGCTTGACTCCCTGGCAGATGCAGTCTCTTTTGGAGTTGCTCCTGCTCTTTTTATCTCTTTAGAATATGGAAAAGAAAATGATTTATTAATAATATTTCCATTTTTTTATGCGCTTTGCGGGGTACTTCGACTTGCTCGCTTTAACTCTGTTACTTCCAGAAAATCAGGTTTTGAAGGCCTTCCTATCACTGCAGCTTGCGTCATGCTTGTAACTTACCTGTTAATGGGTGAAGCCTTTTTCAGCATAGATTTTCTTTTAGCTCTTACCCTTGTCCTTTCTCTGCTTATGGTAAGCACTGTCAACTATCCGAAAATCAGGAATACTAAAACCCTGGCTTTTATAGCCTTTCTTTTTGGGATGACAATGTTATTTTATTTCATTGATGTGACATATAACGTGCAATATACACAGGTATTCTCTATCTTGCCTTTCTTTCTGATGCTGATCTACCTGTTATTCCCCTTCCTTAAAACTTCTTTGCCAGATAGCCTTAATGCAAAAGAATATAAGGATAAAGGTTTGAAAGTCGGAGGCAGGAAAGAAAAAAATTGAACCAAGATATAAAAACAGGCTAATACTTATTTTATAAAGTCAGTTCCAAATAAAGAAAACTCCAAATAGCATTCAGGGGAGTCCATTTGAACCACGAAAATATAACAGATAGAGATAATGCACTTTTTGAGGCAGGAATAAAGCTTGGGGCTCTTTACCACCAGTTTACGGGTTCGCCTGTAAACCTAAAGACGGTTTCAAGTCTTGAACAAGCTATTCAGGAAAGTATTTCAGTCCAGCCATATGTGGAAAATATTTCTGTGAAGATAGACCGGGAAATGCTGAAAAATAAATTGAACAGTGAATTTGGTTATTTTGAATTGCAAGGCATGATGCTTAAAGTAAAAATTACCGTAAAATACGGTTTTTCAAGAGTTATAGTTGGAATGGAATACGATCCCGAATTAAACTATCCCCTAATGAAAGTTCTAAATATAGAGGAATTAAAAGAGTAAAGAACTAAATAAAGATATTAGAACAAATAAATTGAAAACAAATAAGTTAAAAAATTAATAAATAAATTTATAACTAAATGATAAATTAAATGATAAATTAAATAATAAATTAAATAATAAACTTATTAAGTTTGAATCTTTTGTATACTCTGTTTTTTGTTATAGGACTTACGCAGTTGACTGCTTTGCATTCAATTTCTTAATTTTCTAAATTTTTATGCTAATGAATAGATTGGATTTCTTATAAATTTATTAATCGCATTTCTTATAATGTTCAGTT
>JBNAKO010000180.1:0-19831 GCA_049706495.1 Methanosarcina sp.
GCCAGTTAAATACAGAATAGGTCAGGATCTTTATATTAAATATGCCAGAGATTATCTATTTTCAGGAAAATTGAGTATCCTTAAAGAGATCGACTGTACAACAGACTTAATGGATCTGAGGCCTGTAGAAGAACGTTCACTATATGAAAAAATTCTTTATTACAGAACATTTATTCACAGCTACTATGATGAATCGATTAATAATCCTGTATGGGGAAGATACTTTAAAAATCCTCTAATCTCAAGATTTTTAATTAAAAATTCAACATATGATAATAAAGGAATAGAAGCGTATCCTTTGTTAAGCAAAATTCTAGCATATCGAAACGAAAAGAAATACCGTATGACAATAAATGGGATCAGTGCACTTGAGTATATTGCAGGCATAAAAGAAGAAGCTCAATTATCCAGAGGGAAAATGGTACTCAACCCAATTATTGCCCAACAAAACAATTCTTTAGATTAAATGGTATAAATGGTATAAAAGCCATAATAATAAAAATAAATTTAAAACTATGTTCTAACTCCTCCAAAAAATAAAATTTTTTTAAGGATAGAAAAAATAGAAAATGAGGACTAGGGAAGGAAAAGAATGTAACGACAACAAATCCAAGTTTTATTCCAAAAGTTTTGTTGATAATCTTACTTTTTTTTGTATTCATTGAGCACTTCAGTATTTGCCTCATAAGCTTTTTCTTCAATATAGCCTTCTCCCATTGCCCATTTAAAGAATTCATCCAGAACTGTAGCGGCTGTCCCTGTAAGCTTCTTTCCTCCAGCCTCAACTACATAATCCTCAAGGAACTCCTTAATCCCAGAGAGGGTAAGATGCTCAGGACCGAACATATCACAATAGCTTGCATTATCATGCTTATGTCGAGAAGTGTAGAGGTCTCTATCCATATCAGACAAATTATCTTCGGCACTGAGTTCCAGGAATTCCTCGAAAAGAAGCATTACATCTTCATAATCCAGAAAAACATCAGGCTCTAAATTGGCTTCCTGCTCATCCAAGAATTTCCGAAACGTATCATTTATGGTAATCATATCAATCTCTGCAGAAGTATCTGTGAAATAAACATTTTTGTGAAATAATATCATTTTTGCTGCAAAAGATTTTATATTTTTCTCAAGAATTAAGGGTTCAAACTTTTAAATATCGCATCTTTGTCCCTACTTTTCAAATAAAAACATGAAGAAGGCCTGAAAGGAAAACCTGGAGTATTTAAAGGTAATTAAACTGTATCCAGCAGATAGTCCAGACAAAGAATAAAATTAAAAACCTAAAAAAGCTGCTAAAAGGAATAGAAAACAAGAAGAGGAGAAAAAGAAAAACAAAAAAGAAGAGAAAACAAAAAAGAAGAAAAGAAATTAAAAAAGGATAAGAAAAAATAAAAAGAATTAAAGAGATAGGAAATTAATAAATAAAAAATATTAAAAAAGATAAAAAAGATAAAAAAGATAAAAAATAAGAAAAGGATAAGAGGTTAAAAAGCCTGTTTTTTCTATTTTTCTTTTTACATAGATTCAGGTGCTGAAATTCCCAGCGTATCAAGGGAGTTTGCAAGCACTATTCTTGCACAGTCTACGAGGGCTAACCTTGCAGCTCTTACTTTTTCTTCTTCTGCAGCAATGACAGGGACAAAACGATAAAACTGATTGAATGCGTCCGCGAGTTCACGCGCATAGATTGCAAGTACATGCGGCTTGAGTTCTCGAGCTGCAAGGTCAACTATGCTGTCAAAAACCGCCATTTTCTTTATAAGCTCAATTTCAGTATCCTCAATTAAAAGAGAGGCGTCAATTTCTCCGGCAGGGTTCCAGGCTCCTTCTTCTTTTGCCTTTTCGAGAATACTGCAGGCCCTGGCATGAGAGTACTGAATATAAGGAGCTCCCTGTTTCTCAAAATCAAGAGCCTCTTTCCAGTTAAAGACCGTAGATTTTTCGGGAGAAACCCGAACTATATCGTAACGCACCGCGCCCATTCCAACCATTTCTGCAACTTTTTTCTTAAATTCAAAAGACGTCTCAGGGCGGCGGGTTTCGACCTGTTCAAAAGCCGCATCTGTGACTCTGTCAAAAAGATCATCTGCACTAATAAACTGGCCGCGGCGGGTACTCATGGAACCCTCAGGAAGGGAAACAAACTCGAAAATTACCACTTCAGGCTCCTTAATTCCTATAGCATTTAATGTAGCCCTGAGCTGACCTGAGATTAATTTATGGTCTGCGCCAAACACATCGATTATGCGGTCTGCTTCTCCTGCTTTCCACTCGTGGTAGGCCAGGTCTCTTGTAGTATACAGAGAGGTTCCATTTGATCTCTGGATAACAAGGGTCTTCTCAAACCCATAGTCCGAAAGGTCCACTACAAGGGCGCCTTTATCGGTTTTTGTTCTCCCTGTAGCCTTAATCCGTTCTACAATTTCCTGTACTGCCCCCGATTTAAGGAAACGAGATTCAGGGACGAATTTGTCATGGACCACATTTAAACGGAGCAGGGTTTCTTTAATGCCTGCAACTGCCAGCGCGACTGCCCTATCAAAACGCTCTATGGTTTTTTCGTCCCCAGCCTCAACTTTCTCCATAAGCGCGTCGATTTCTTTTACATAATCCGGGTTTTTATCCAGCTCTACATTTGCCTTGATATACACATCAGCAATAGCCGAATCGGATTTCCTGGAAAGGTCAAGCTCAAAACGTTCACACGCCCAGGAAACCACAGCTATTTGCCGCCCCATGTCGTTAACATAATACTGTACTTCCACATCGTAGCCTGCTCGTCTGAGAATACGGGCAAGGGTATCTCCTATAATTGAATTCCGGATATGTCCTACATGCAGAGGACCATTAGGGTTTGCTGAAGTATGCTCAAGAAGAATTTTATCTTTAGGGGCTCCGCACCCGAATTTTTCCTTTTCGTTTAATACAGAGATAACTGTACTAATCAGATAGTCTTTGCCTGCATAGAAGTTAATATAGGGGCCTGCAGCCTTTACTTCTCCTACATATGAGCCCTCCGGGATTTCAATTGCAGAAGCAATCCTGGAAGCAATTTCTTTAGGGTTTTGTTTATAAAGGCTCGCCAGCTTGAAAGCTGCCCTGCTAGCAAGATCAGCATGGGGAGAAGTCTCAAAATAAAGTTCGGATTCATCTATTTCAAATCCAACCTTTAAAATAGCATCTTTTAAAATTGATATAGCCTGAGCTTTGAATTCAAGAAACAAAATTACTCACCTGTAACTTATGAAATTATGAAAATACACAACCCAATTTAATAAATTACTAAAAATCTTATTTTTTTAATTTATTATATTGAGGAGAAACTTATTTTGATTTAATATTACTTTCGGATTTGATATTATTCTCTGATTTAATAACATTCTTTAATGATACATAGTCTGGGATACAAGACTTTGTTTTATAAATATTAAAGATCTGATTTACAGATTTTAAGGTCTATAAAACTGGATTTTTGATAAATTAGAGTTCAATCAGGCAACTTATACTTTGAAAATTATAAGCTTCAAATTAAAATTTTCATTTATAAGTTCTGATTTATAATTTAACTAATAATTTCTAATTAACAAATTGTGTTCACTGTTCTAAGGACGATTTCATTAAAAAAGTATTGGTAAAATTCTTGATTAAAAGTTTTAAACACATTTTTAAAACTGTAATAAAAAATGTTGATAAAATCTGGATTAAATATTGATTAAATAACGAGAGATTATTGATTAAATAACGAGAGGTTATTGATTAAATAATGAGGGATTATTGATTAAAAACCTGTAATAAACCCTATAATTAAAGTTTTTGAGAAAAAAGTATTTGTTTGGAGTCTACTTGTTTAAAGAAATTAGACTCCGGTACTGTATCTCAGGATTGCAGCAATGCCTCCAAAGGCATTCATAAGCTGGGAACCTTCATCAAAATCCGTGGATACGAAGATAACTTTTGCGTTACTTTTGTCAGCAAGGGCTGAGAATTCATCTACAATATCAGTGACATCTGTAACTTCAAGCGCAGAGCCGCATTTTGGACAATTTCCTGCTGTAGGAGCAGCTTCACCTGGTTTCCAGCGGCGAGTCCATTTATTTTCATAACCGCAGACAGAACATTTTGTGGTCACTCTTTCTGCTCTCAAATCTTCAGAAAGCAAGAGTACATCCACAGCATTGATATCGAGGTTTGCGCGAACCTGAGTTTCTCCATAAGCAACTTTGCCTGAGTCTGAAATTAGTTCCTTGAAAAAGGCTTTGACTGCATTTTTCTGACTCATAAGCTCAAGGTCCTGAAGTTTATCCCCGGCTGCGTTTAAGAGTTCAGAAAGTCCGGATTCGTCAGTGTAAGCCGTATCAAAGAGCCCAATAATCTTTCTCTGCAACTCATGGTGCAGAAATTCCCCTGCATAAAACTCTTCTTTTGTTGGAGAAGGTCCTCCTATAAGGATACCTTTAAGGTCTTTATGGTCGATCGCAAGGAAGATTTCACTTGCGGCGTCCCCAATTCTCTTGTAGAAATCATGGATAGCTATAAGCCTGAGCTGCTGGAAACGGTGAGCGCTCTGACCACCTTTCCTTTGCTTACCAGGAACAGTAGAAGTTAAGTTTCGGAAAGGCTGAATTCTTTTACCCACAAGCAGCCCTATGGTAGCTTCTCTTCGGTCAAGCACCAGAAGCCCAAAAGTGCTCTTATCTTTAAGCATATCCTCCAGAGGCTCAAGATGAAAGGTTGAATTACAATGGTATTTGTATACCGTAATGGGCTCGGGCGGGATAATTACTTCGCTTTCCATGCTCGTTTTATTGGCCCCGATATCCACAGCTCCTGTGAAATATACGATTCCGTTTTCAGGAACCTTATCCAGGTATCTCAGTCTTGAAAGAAGCGATTCAATAGCTCCCTGCACATTAGTCCTCGTAAGCTTGGACTTAATGTTTGCAGCCTGCCCGTGTTCTTCTTTTAGCTGGTTTGTGACATCGAAAATTTGCTTGTCAGAAGGAATGTAAAGAGAAATCAGTTCAGTACTTCTCCCCTTTTCATCTCTTAGACTTTCAAGTTTCTTTTTAAATTCGTATTTTTCGTGCGCTGATTGTTCAGTCATTTTTAGATTCCCCAATGATAAAGCAGCAAGATTCTTTGATAGATTTGTAAGAGCCCTTAAAAGCTCTTTTTACAAATTTATAACATAATGAATTTTGCAGCAAATTACAGTAAATTTAGCAGATGTAATTATTGAAGTTTATTTTGATTGAATTTGGAAGAGACAATTTTGATTAGCGATAATTGGAATTGAGTTTGTTAATTGCTTTTTGTAATTTTCTTAAAGAAATTCTAACTTGTTTCATAACCTGTAGTTAACAAGTGATGCCGGACCTATTTAAACTTACAAATGATGTTAGCTATCAATTCAGCTTCAGGTTAAATAAAGCCAGAGTCATATTAAATTAAGTTATTCAGTTTAGATATGTTATTTTCTGGTAATTTTGTTTCGGTAGTTTAACTGTCTAGCAAGGGTAAACGGAAAATTCGAGAAGGATAAGTCAAAGAAATAAAGAATTGAATCCTGCCTCAATAAAATCCGAATTAAAAACGTCTGAACACAGAAAACTAAGAATAAGAATACACATGCTCGAAAAACCGGGCTCCTAAACTTTTTCAATAAAGGTCCGGTTTTTATACTGCGCAAACCTGCTTAAATTCGTGTTCCAAGAATCGCACTAGATGTGAGACATAGTTTTACTCAAAATGTGGATAAACTTAAAACTTAGTTAATCCTTTAAGGATCATACCCTAATTGAAACTTAAGTTTATATTTGTTTCTATCACTCAACTTATTTTATATATTCATAATCATATAAAAGTTTATCTGAGATATATCTCAGATATAAATGAAGTATTTAGCTTAATTCCTGCTGAAAAAATCAGAAGCCCTTATTCAGAAACTTATTCAAAAAATCCGTTTAAAAATAATCTTTTAAAGTTTGAGGGAATTGTAATTAAAGTTTAGTAATTTATAAATTTCAGGTTCGACCAGCAGAATAAGTTTGTTTAAGCCGTTTTAAGTTTTTTTAAGTTTTTTTAACAGGGGATTTCTTTCCGTCCTTTGAAAGCAAGACTACCCTGCTTATTTCGGATTCGTCTGCGATTTCATATCCCAGATGCTTTGCAAGCTCCTGCGAAAATTCCAGGACTTCTGCATGTGTCGGCATGGCAGAACGCTCAAGGCGGAGCCGTGAGAACCCCAGGTGCATATATGCCTTTATTTCTACAAAATCAGGACAGGCTTTTTTAATTAATTTTGCATAGCCTGCAGGATTGAACATATTTTTACCTTTTACCAGCGTCGTCCGGATAACGGTTCTTGATTTTTTGTTTTTTAATAGGGAAAGAGATTCGTTAATTTTTTCCCAGAGTGCAGGAGATTTTGGCTGGCAGACTCTTAAATAGGTCTCCAGATCAGGAGCATCAAGGCTCATATAGAGCTGAGAGGGGGAAACTCTTGCAAGCATCTCAGGGACAGTCCCGTTTGTTACCAGGAAAGTTGTAAACCCTCTTTTTTCGTATTCTTCAATTAATTCAGGAAGGTGGGGATAAAAAGTAGGTTCTCCTGAGAGGGAAATTGCAACATTATTAGGCTCGTTGCTTTCAAGCCAGCGTTCTTTAAGCGCATTTGGAGAACCTCCAAAACCTGTAATAAGCTTGCGCTGGCATGCAATGCTTTCTTCGACGATTTTTTGAGGGGAGTCCCATTCTTCAGGAGAAGGTACAGAAACTTCTGTAGGGCGCCAGCAAAAAAGACAGCGCTGATTGCACATAAGTGTTGGAGTCATCTGAAGGCAGCGGTGTGACTGAACTCCATAAAACTTTGATTTGTAGCAGAACCCCTGGCCATTCATAGCATGCCTGAGCCAGAGACAGGTCTTAACAGCCGAATGGCGGCCTGCAAGGGCATAACTCTGTTTTTTCAGGAGAGTATCAAAATCGGGGATTTCAAAGGGCAAAGAAGCCTGCTCCGTATCCCTGTTTTCTTCCTGAACTTCGAGAAGGTCTTCCTCGATGGTTTTCTTTTTTTCTTCAAGAGGCATTTGCCGAATATTAAAGTCTAGTGGTATATATAAGAATCGGAAAATAATTTTAGAGAATCTTATAGGGGGCTCGTTTATGAATTATTTATTAAAAATTGCTTAACCTGGAACTTGTTTAAGCTTTAAGCAATAAAATTCATTAGAATTCCGGGACTCATTTAATCAAAAGTTAAAATTTTATAACTGCAGTCAGAAAGATCAATAATTGGAACCCTCGCAGGCACAGGCACAAGATTTACACGTTTCTGGAATTCTGTCTGGCCCTGCCAGGTTCCCGAATTAACAAGAAGGACATTTTTATATTTCTGAACTCCAAGGGTATGGACATGCCCTGTATGTACAATATCAGGAACAGGATCGATTATAAAATAATCTCTTTTTTCGGGGCAAATAGAAACCCTGCTTCCATATATTGGAGCAAGATGTCTGCGCATCATCATTTCAAGGACAGCGCCTGCAGGTTCCTGATAAGAAACCCCTGGAATACTTGCTACCAAATCATCAATAGACCTGCCATGGTAGATCAGTATCCGGACTCCATCAAGATCAATTAAAGAAGGATTCCCGACAAAAATAACATTTTGAGGAAAATCAGCCTGGATTTTTTCCGGCAAAGCAGGCTGTGGTTCGGCCTGACGGACAGCATCGTGATTTCCGGGACTTATAATTACCCTGATATGCTCGGGAATTTCGCTGAAATACTCTGCAGCTTTTCTGTACTGCTCATAAACATCAAGGATATCCAGTTCCATTTCCTGGTCAGGATAAATTCCTATGCCGTCTACAAGGTCTCCTGCAACTACAAGATAACGGATACTGGCTGCAAGTTCTCTCATAGGTTCAGAGTCGGATTCCCCTTTTAAGAAATCCAGAAAATCCAGCCAGGCGTCTTCTAAAAACTGGGAGCTTCCCACATGCACGTCCGAAATCAGGACAGCTTTTCCATAAGTTCCTGTCCTTCTCTGGACATTATTAGGAACGTCAGGCTGGATTATTTTTGTTGCAATCATAAGGTTTCCATCATTCGTAACCGAGCCTGTTACTCCGATCACCTCATCAAGCAGAATTTTTGAGGCCAATTCAAAGAGGTCTTTATCAGTGTTTCGAATAAGGACGGAAAAAGATGCTGTTGGGTCTTCAACAGAAAGGATTTTATGACCGTTATTGGTAGTGCTGGTGTCCGAAACCATCCCGATAATCGAGATTTCTTCAGCATTTCCATCTCCGCCGGTGCGGCGAAAATTTCTTTTTTTCAGGCTCTCAATAGGGCGTGCATTAATTCTTCCCCGGATAATTTCTGAGAGTTTGCTGTATCTATCCCTGAAATAGTGTACAAACTGCATGTATTCTCCAATGCAGGTGGAATGCCCTGTTATATCTGAAAGCACAGTCACAGGGTTCTTGCCTGGAAAATGCCTGTATTCCTCATTTCTGGAACTTGAAAGTAATTTTCCATTTGGGAGAGGAAATTCCGCTCTTGAAGCTCTGTTTGAAAAAGAAAAAGGAAGGGCCCCCTCGTTTCCAAAAAAAGAAGAAGCCGATCTGTTTCCAGCCTGTGAAGGTTGAGAGGAAAAAGCGATCTCAGAAATATTGGATGTAGCTTTTAGTGAAGTAAGAGGACTTTGTCCAAAATCTGGGTCCAAATTTTGCTCTTGTGAAATATTCGATATAACATCTGATTGAATGCCTTGAGCCTGGGGAATTATACCTGGAACTGATGTTGATTCACGAATAGCGTTTTGATAGAGCCCGGAAATAGAATCAGGGAGTGAAACCCGAAGATCAGGTTCAGGAGAAACATCATCTGAATCCGGGGAAATGATGCTGGGCCTGGTGAATGGTTTTGAAAAAGAACTTTCTTTCTCTATAGAAGCAGCCTTTATTTCCGAAAATAAATTTCTACCTGGACTCCCCGAATTAAAATTTTCTTGATTTTTCTCATTGTCAGGTATTAATTTTGGGGCTCTTTCAAAAGTAGCAAACCCTTCAAGGTTAATATTTTCTGTATCTATTACAATTACAGAATCATTTACATTTGAAAGGACATATTGAAGCAAGCTTTCGGGAGAATTACTTGATTTTATAATTTCTACAGCTTCAGGACTGATCTGGTATTCTTTTTCCATAACTGCCCTGATAATCTCACTTGCCTCCATAGCCTGACCTGATCCTTTTAAACCTAAATAAATATTCTGAGTTTAAATACTCCTGTTTTTATCTGATTCTATCTAAATTACTTTAAAGTTATATGCCCTGTATTTATAATTGTAAATAGTTTAAACAAAAGTATATGCATTATTGTTAAACATAATAATACCTTAAACAAGATTAAGCTATTACTGCTAATTTTAATCTTAGATTAATTTGTTGATCAATAAGAAGTTTATGAATGTCTTGCTGGCTCCAACATAACACTTATATTTATTGATTCCTGTTTAATATGCGTGAGACAATTATCACAGTAAGCTTATATTGAAAAAGCATAAAACCAAATAAATGTGAAACTCATTGAATAATATAAAATGAAAAACAGTTCAACACAAATTCAGAATTAGAATAAAATTAGAACAAGACTGTTTTGAGCTTATATTTATATAGTTATAATGCAGTGCCAGAAAAATAAAATAAAAAAGAATAAAGGCTGATTATGAGTAAAAGTAATAAAGAAAATGATGCTCCTGAAGAGAAAAGTTCCTGGGTGTCCCTTGGAAAAGATTTGTTATCAGTTGCAGGTATTTTGATTGCTTTTATGGTTCTTTCACAACTGGTATTCGGGCTCTGGACTCCTATGGTTGCAGTCGAGTCGGGAAGTATGGAACCGCACATGCAAATAGGGGATATCATTTTCATAAAAAATATAGATAGAGTAGACCTTGTTACACATGAGGAAGGGAAAAAAACAGGATATATGTCTTTTAAAGATTACGGAGATGTGGTTCTCTACCGTCCTTATGGACAGGAAGGCGTAACTCCCATAATACATAGAGCTATGTACAGGGTAGAAGCCGGAGAACCCATGTGGGAAGGAGGACCTATAGCCCCTCACTCAGGTTATATTACTAAAGGCGATAATACCATCACTAACCAGCATTTTGATCAGGAAGGGCAGATAAGTTATAATGAGCCCATAAAAGATGAATGGATTATAGGAACTGCGCAGTACAGAATTCCTTATCTTGGATATATCAGGCTTTTTTTCAGTTAATTTTTTTGTTAAATGAATAGAAGCATTTAACTTTAAAATTTTAATTAAGTTTTAAATCAGGGCCTTAATTTAAAGCTTATTAACTTTAAATAATTGGTAATATTTTTTTAAAAATTGCTTGAATTTTTATTTTTTATTCTTTTTATTTTTTTAATTTATTTTATTTTTATTTATTTGATTTCTTGATTTTTTGTTTTAATTTTGAGCTTAGAGTTTGTTTAATTAGGTTTCAATTAGATTCACCGCTTGATTACTCAAAAATTGGTTATTCAAAACTTTTGTGAGCAAATTATTGATTCCTCTATTTAATTTTCCTGGGAGGATTCGGGAAATATTTTAAAATTTATAAGCCAAGAGAATGAGGCTATCCCAAAACCCATTTTTATCTATTAATCTTAATTTCTCAAAATTACTTCTATTATCAGGAACACAGTTGACAATCTGGAATACAGGATAAAAGTAGTAATTTCGAATTTTGGGATGAAATCAATATTACAAGGATTATCTTTTAAGAATATAAGAGGAAAATATAAAACGGAAATTAAATTTTGAATAAATTAAATTGAAAAAAATCCCAAAATAAATAAAGGGACTGATGGAGAAAATAAACAGAAAAAATAAAAATACGTGGAAAAAGTAAGAACATGTAAAGGAAAAAATAATCCAAAATGGAAAAAAAATGAAGCTTAATAAATTAAAAATCGGAAAAACCGAGACTTCTGGAAATCTCCTTCTTGCCCCTATGGCAGATGTGACTAACCTGGCTTTCAGGTTACTTTGCAGACATTATGGAGCTGATCTAACTTATACGGAAATGATCAGTACAGATGGGTTACTTAACGAGAACAGAAAAGCCCATCTAAAGGGATTCAGTTCCGATGCTGACAGGCCTTTTGGGGTCCAGCTTGTAGGAAATTCTCCTGAAAAAATAAGAGAAGCTGCATTATTAGTTGAAGCCCAATATAAGCCTGACATTATAGACGTAAATATGGGCTGTCCTGTAAGACGCATTACTCAAGCTGGATGCGGGGCTGAGCTTCTGAAATCGCAAGAGCTAATATATGAAATAATCTCGGAATTAACAGATACCCTGAAAACTCCTGTTACTGCAAAAATTCGTATTTTAAAAAACGAGGAAAAGACCCTTGAACTTGCGCGCCTGATAGAAAAAGCAGGAGCATCAGCTCTAACAGTACACGGAAGAACGATAGAACAGATGTATTCCGGAAAGTCTAATCTTGCGGCAATTCGTGCAGTCAAACATGAACTCTCCATTCCGGTTATTGCAAATGGCGATATAAGAGACGAGGAATCAGCAGAGCATGCTCTTGATTTTACAGGCTGTGACGGGCTTATGATAGGAAGAGCAGCTATGGGGAATCCCTTTATTTTTAAAAGGATAAGGCATTATTTGGAAACAGGAGAAAAACTGAATATAAATATTCATTCCAGACAGTTAGAAGATTTTGAAATATATATAAACCTGCTTGAGGAATACGACCTTTTTTCAGCCGTAAGTATAAGGACACATGCCCATTGGTTTACAAAGGGTTTGCCTGGCTCGCGGCAAATCAGGGAAAAGATTAATATCATGAAAGATAGAAAGGCCATAATTGAGCTAATAAAAAGCTCTTATACCGAAAAATATTAAAATATTTCATATTTTTAAAAGTGAAATACGTTTACAGCAAATTTAAGTAAAAACGATATTAATCAACACGTTAACCTTAAAATTATAATTATAAGACGTCTAAAAAATAATTAGAGAATAGAAAAATATATAACCTATTTCACACTTTTCACCGAAAAACTAATAATAATCTACACTATTATCCATGAACTATCAGGCATCTAACGCTGTGAATATATAATTGAAAATTATTGCTTTTAAGCTAAAATATAACTCAAATATCCGAATATATCCAGGTTAACATATAATTTAAAAAGTAACCTCAAAATGAGCAGTCCGGATCCGGTATTTTTGATTCCGAATAAGCTCAAACATGCATAATCATAACGCCTGATGCTTAAAATAATAATCAGTGTAGTTAAAAAATCTAAAGTCAGAATAAAAGATTACCAGCAGTGTGCCAGACAACTAATTATTATTTGCCCTACAGACTGCCGAGGACATAAAAACGACAAAAAAATTAAATATTATAATAAAACCGCACTAAAAAAGGAGAATCCAGATGAAGGAAATCAGAATACACGGTCGAGGAGGCCAGGGTTCTGTTACCGCGGCTGAATTACTTTCTATTGCAGCTTTTGAAGACGGCAAATTCAGCCAGGCCTTCCCCGCTGTTGGGGTAGAGCGCAGAGGTGCCCCTGTTCAAGCATTTACAAGGATTAGCAACAATCCAATCAGGCTTAGAAGCCAGATTTATACTCCGGATTATGTTATTGTCCAGGACGCAACCTTGCTTGAGACTGTTAACGTTACAAGCGGGATAAAGGATGACGGAATAATTATTGTCAATACAACTGAAAGCCCGGAAAGTTTGAAAATTGACACAAAAGCCAAGGTCATGGCAGTCGACGCTACAAAGGTTGCAATGGACATTATGGGAGTTCCTATTGTAAACACTGTACTTCTTGGAGCGTTTGCAGGTGCGACCGGAGAAGTAAATGTAGAGTCTATCGAGCATGCAATAAAGGCACGCTTTGCAGGGCGCGTCGGAGAAAAGAACGCACAGGCGATTCGAAAGGCCTATGAACTTATGCTTGTCAGAGAGGGAGCACAATGAGTACTGAAGGTAACCCGGACCGGACAATAACGCCAGAAGTCCTGAAAAATGAAAAAAAACCCGAAAAGGAAAAAAACGGTATGAACATTACACACTGCAAAGTTTGTAAACCTGGCTCAACCCTTAAAAACAAGACCGGGGGCTGGAGAAACTTCCGTCCTGTTTATATTTATGAGAAATGCACCAAGTGCGGTATTTGTGAAATCGTATGTCCGGACATGTCTGTCAAACGCAGGGAAGATGACTTTTTTGAATACGACTATGATTACTGCAAAGGCTGCGGCATCTGTGCAAATGAATGTCCTGCAGATGCAATTGAAATGGTTCTGGAGGAAAAATAATGATTGATCCTGCTTTTAAGAAGAAAATGACAGTAGTTGAGGGTTCTTATGCTGTCGCGCATGCTACAAAAGTTTGCCGCCCAAATGTAATTTCAGCTTACCCGATTACCCCCCAGACTCATATTGTTGAAGACCTTTCTCAGTTTATAGCAGACGGGGAAATTCCAAACTGTGAATATATTAATGTGGAATCCGAGTTCTCGGCAATCTCTGCCCTGATAGGAGCAGCAGCAGTAGGAGCAAGGACCTATTCGGCAACCACATCCCAGGGTCTGCTTCTCATGCATGAAGCTCTTTTTAACGCTTCAGGTATGAGATTCCCGATAGTAATGACTGTTGCAAACAGAGCAGTCGGGGCTCCAATCAATATCTGGAACGACCATCAGGACGCAATTGCACAGAGGGATACAGGCTGGATTCAGCTTTATGTAGAAGATGTTCAGGAAGCATCTGACACTCTTCCTCAGCTCTATAAGATTGCAGAAGACCACGATGTAAAACTTCCGGGAATGGTTTGCATGGACGGTTTCATCCTTTCCCATGTTTACGAACCTGTAGTTTTGCTTGAACAGGACCTCACAGATAATTTCCTGCCTCCATTCCAGCCTACGGATATTCTAGACCCGCAGGATCCAAAGACCTTTGGAGCCTTCGCAGCCCCTGATACCTATGAAGAATTCAGGTACTTACAGGAACAGGCAATGCAGAACGCTCTTCCAAAAATTGAAGCTGTGGCAAAGGAATTCGAGGAAGTCTTTGGCAGGTTCCATGGAGGACTTATTGACGGATATATGCTTGAAGATGCTGAAATTATCATTATGTCTATGGGCTCTCTTCTTGGAACCATTAAAGATACTGTTGACGAGTACAGGGCAAGAGGAGAAAAGATCGGAGTTTTGAAAGTCAGATCTTTCAGGCCCTTCCCAAAAGAGCAGGTTAGGGAAGCTATTAAAGACTCTCATGCAGTTGTTGTGCTTGACAAGAACATCTCTATAGGCACAAATGAAGGAGCTCTCTTTACCGAAACCAAGTCCTGCCTTTATAATAGCAATGTACGTGTCCCATTAATAGGCTATACAGTCGGGCACGGGGGCAGAGATATCCGAATAGAAAGCATTGCAAAGGTCATCGAAGAAACCAAGAAAGTTGCAAAATCAGGAATTACAACGGAAAGCCAATTCCTGGATCTTAAGGAGGAACTGCTATGAGCAAAGCTGCATTGAAAACATACATAACCTCAGGACACAGCGGCTGTGCAGGTTGCTGTGACGCTTTTGCTGCAAAATTTACCCTTATGGGCACAGGCCCGAATACTATCATAGTTAACCCTACAGGCTGCCTTGAAGTTATGTCCACACCTTTCCCGAACTCTTCCTGGCAGGTGCCCTGGATTCACTCCCTCTTTGAAAACGCAGGGGCAGTAGCTTCTGGCGTGGAAGCTGCCCTGAAAGCTCTCGGCAAGAAGGACGATATTAAGGTTGTATCTATAGGAGGCGACGGCTCTACCATGGATATAGGAATCGGAGCTCTTTCAGGTGCTTTTGAAAGGGGACATGATTTTACCTATGTCTGTATGGACAATGAAGCTTACATGAATACTGGAATCCAGCGCAGCAGTGGGACTCCTTATGACGCAAGCACAACAACAAGCCCTGCGGGAAAAGTCTCCTTTGGAAACCCACGACCAAAAAAGAACATGCCTGCAATTATGGTAGCCCATGGCTCTCCATATGTTGCAACAACCTCAATCGGTTTTCCAAGAGACATGATACGTAAGGTCAAGAAAGCCACAGAAGTTGTAGGCCCGACATATATCCATGCCCATGCTCCCTGTACGACAGGCTGGGGCTTTGATACCTCAAAGACTCTGGAGATCGCAAAACTGGCAGTCGAAACCTGTCTCTGGCCAATGTACGAAATGGAGAATGGGGAAATTACCCAGGTTAGAAAAATCAAGGACCCAAGGCCAGTTGAAGAGTACCTGAGAGCCCAGAAGAGGTTTAAGCATCTCTTCACAATGGAAGGCGGAGAAGAAGAAGTAAAAAAGATCCAGGCAATGGCTGACTGGAATATAAGACACTATGGGCTTCAGTAAAAATAAAAACTGAAGTTCTGTTTTCTTATTTTTCCTTAATTTTTGTATTTTTTATATATTTCTGCTTGAATTATTTTATGACTCATTTTATGATTTAAATTTTCTTTCATTCTTATTTCTTTTTTTTAAATTAATTTTCTGGCTTTTGGATTTTTATTTTTTCATTAATTCAAGGTACTATTTTTTCAATTCTTTATTCTTATGATCCCAATTTCCTAGTTTTGGTTTTATGATTTTATTAAGATAATTTTGGCGGCTCCAGTTTGCGATTATTTAACTGTTTAATATCAAGAACATATTCCAAATAACTTTTTATAGTTAGATACAGATATCTTTTTAAAAAAATTTAGAATTTGTTTAAATATACGAAAAGCTAGCCATTTAAAAAATTTTCTTAAAAATTAAGGTCGTTAATAATTTTAAAAACAGTATCTGGATTAGATTTCTAGATTAAAAAATGAAAATCCAAAATTGACATTTAGAAAACAGGTACACAACAAGATTTAAAAAAACAATTTTTAAAATTTTAGAATTAACCTTTTAAACCCCATTAATTTTTTAATTAGTTTTAAGCTGGTTTTCTCAATATAAATTTGTCAGCAATAAAACTGGAGTGGAGAGTAAATGAAACAATTTTGCACAAGTTTGGTAATCATAGATGCTTTATTAACTTTTTTAATCGGAAATGAAAGTAATACAACTAAGCTAAAGACTAAATTGATGAAATATCGCTTGCACCCTGATATATCTCAATTCCGGCATATCCTTCCGATAATGTTGATTGTAATTCTTAGCATGGCTGTTTTTGTAAGTATAGTGCCTTTTGAAGCGCAGGCTGCGGCTGGCTCATATAACTTGAAATGGTATGCTGCAGATCCTGCTCCGAATAGCGGTTCTTTCATGCCTACCTACGCAAAATTGACTCCGGCTCAACTACCCTGTCCTGGAAATGCAGGAAGATATGCAGATCCTCTTGCAAATGCTGTTGCTTATGGTCCTACTTCTTCTACTCTTGATGCAGTAACCTCATTGGCTCCAAAGGATATGGCTCTTGGACAGGTTGTCCCATATGAAATGGTTATTGATGTCAGTGGAAGTACCACTCCGGAAAATGGAAGAATAAGTTTTACAACTACTTTTGATGCTAATACGACATCAAACGACAACTTTGGTTTTGATCCAGCTTATATGGTATACTGTGCTTTTGTTGATACGGCAGATGCAGGAACGAATGATCCTGGAAACAACGCTAAGGTTGATAATTATACTTCTACTTTAATAGGGAGCGGATCTTCTCAGCAAATTCAGGGGACATTTAATATTTCAGGGCTCGATAACGGGGATAGGGTAGTCGTTGAGATCTGGGTCGTACTTAAATCAAAAATTCCAACCAATACCGGAGGCAATGTGCAAACGGGCCTGGAAAACGCACAAACAAATAATGGAAGTACAATAAATACGGGGAGACAGACGGTTCCACTTTTACAAGTTGGGAAATTTTTCACAAACAGTGCTGATGTTTCGGTTATGAAAGAAGACTGTCCTGATCCGGTAGTTCAGGGAAGGTTCCTTGGTTATTGTGTTATGGTGAAAAACAATTCTCCCGATACAGTAGCAAACGGAGTTGTAGTCAATGATACCCTTCCTTCAAATGTTACATTTGTTTCAGCCGGTGGGGCTCCATTTACAATTAACGGGAATAATATCAGCTTTAACCTGGGAGCAATGAGTCCAGGCCAATCAACAATAATAAACATAACTACAAAAGTGTCAGACACGGCCTGGCCCTTTAATGATACTTCTATTAACCCGGAGCCTGGAACTCCAGGACCCAGGCCGACATTATTCGATCTTTTAAATATCGTCTCTGTAACTTCTATAAATAGCGACCCAAACAGTGTTAATAATATTTACTATCAGCCAACAAACGTTTTGCCTGCTGTCCCTGCTTATACGATAGACAAAATAGTTACTAATGTTGCAGGCCAGGGACCAAACGGAAATATAACACAAGCTGGGGACGTAATCTCGTACACAGTCAATATAACAAATACGGGAAATGTTAATTTAACAAATGTAACTGTTACTGATTCTTTGATTAACCTGACAGGGCCTATATTGGGGGATGACTCTCCAACAGGAATTCTGGATATAGGAGAGACCTGGATCTTTACAGGAAATTACACAGCAACCCAGGCAGATATAAACACCAATGGAAATGGGACAGGATTTATCCAGAATACAGCAACTGTAAAATCTGACCAGCTCGATCCAAAATCCCACTCAGATGAAGTGTCAATACAGGCAAGACCCGCTTATACAATAAATAAAATAGTTATCGATGTTGCAGGCAATGGGTCTGCAGGAAATGTATCAGAAGCAGGGCAAATTATCCGTTATCAGGTTAATGTGAGTAATGTTGGAAATGTTGACCTAACTAATGTCAATGTTACAGATACTTTAATTAATCTTACTGGACCTACTGGAGACATTCCACCATTACAGATTCTCAATGTTGGAGAAACCTGGGTCTTTACAGGAAATTACACAGTAACTTCAGCAGATATTACTACAGGTGGAAATGGAACAGGGTTTATCCAGAATACAGCAACTGTAAAATCTGACCAGCTTGAGCCAAAATCACATTCTGCTGAAGTGCCAATAAAAGGAAATCCTGGATATATTATTGACAAAATAGTTACTGATGTTGCAAACGAGGGTCCCGGCGGCAGCATAACCGCAGCAGGGCAGGTAATTTCATACAGGGTCAATGTAACAAATACAGGAAATGTAAATCTAACAAATGTAAGCGTTACTGATTCTTTAATTAATTTAATAGGCCCTATTGGAGACAATGTTCTAACAGGAGTTTTGAATATAGGAGAGACCTGGACTTTTACTGGCACTTACAGTGCAACCCAGGAAGACATAAACACCAATGGAAACGGAACAGGATTCATCCTGAATACGGCAACAGTAAACTGTAGTGAGCTTGAACCAAAGTCGCATTCGGCTGAAGTCCCAATATGGGCAAGACCTGCTTATACAATACATAAAATCGCTACTGATGTTGCAGGGAGAGGACCAAATGGATTTGTAATATCAGTTGGTGATGTGATAAGTTACCAGGTTAACGTATCTAATACAGGTAATGTTGATCTGATAAATGTTATCGTTACAGATTCTCTGATTAACCTTTTAGGACCTACTGGAGACATTCCACCATCACAGATCCTCAATGTTGGAGAAACCTGGGTCTTTACAGGAAATTACACAGTAACTTCAGCAGATATTACTACAGGTGGAAATGGAACAGGGTTTATCCAGAATACAGCAACTGTACAATCAGACCAGCTAGAGCCTAAATCACACTCTGTTGAAGTGCCATTAGGCCTGCCTGCATATGCTATTGATAAAATAGTTACTGATGTCGGAGGTAGAGGAAGAGCTGGGGATGTTACAGCAGTCGGAGACATTATCAGTTACCGGGTTAATGTGACCAATATTGGAAACATTGATCTGATAAACATAAATGTTACAGATACCCGCGCTTCCCTCATAGGGCCAGCAGGAGATAATTCGCCCATAAATGTTCTGAATGTAGGAGAAATCTGGACTTACACCGGAAATTACACAGTAACACAGGCAGACATAAATAATACTGTTGAAGGAAAAGGGTTCATAAACAACACAGCAACTGTAAACTCAACCCAAGTGCCTTCAAAGAATGACAGCCAGAGTGTCTCAATATCTTTGCCCAGGTCTTACAATATTCAAAAGATAGTTATTGATGTTGCAGGCAACGGTCCAAATGGAAGCGTCACAAAAGCAGGAGACGTAATTAAATATACAGTTAATGTAACAAACAACGGGCAGGTCAACCTGACAAATGTAAGCGTTACTGATAATCTTATCAACCTGACAGGCCCAACTCAGTCTCTAATTCCGAATAATATCCTGGAAATAGGAGAAACCTGGCTTTATAACGGCACATATACTGTCAATCAAACAGATATAAGTACAAATGGAGGTGGGGATGGATTTATTGAGAACAGAGCAACTGTAAGGTCTGACCAGCTTGCACCAAAATCAGACGGAACCAGAGTCCCAATAATCCTGAACCCTGCTTTAACTATTGAAAAATCCGCATCTCCAGAAAATTACTCTGCTGTTGGGCAGGTGATTACGTACACTTATAATGTAACTAATTCTGGAAATGTAAATATTTTAGGTCCCATCAACATTACAGATAACAGAACCGGAACAAGCCAGATCACTAAAAATAAATTTGCATATATTACAAACTCTGGAGACAACACAGTATCTGTAATAGACACAGCAACAAACAATGT
>JBNAKO010000181.1:0-15592 GCA_049706495.1 Methanosarcina sp.
AACATAAACCTGAGTTTTGGGATAGGCTCGATATATACAAAATGGTAGAGCAGTTATTTTTATTTCTGTGCGAAATACGCTCGCCTAAGCCCACATTCCAGGTTTCCATTTTTTGAAACAAAATTTGCCTGCATGGAATATATTGGGGATGGTCATTTCAATCTTTCATACATAAGACATACAGAGAAGTGGTTTGAAATCTATCATGGCTTATCCACATCTGAATGTTTGGAGTCGATTAAAGAGGATTCTCATTTTCTGCCATGAAGATAAGTCGAAACAGGCAATTAGCTAAGAAATCCCTGTCTAATGGTTGAATATCTATTTCAATATTCATTCAAGGGAAAATCAAGCAATAACTATGATGAGTGCTTGAAAATCTTAAGTATAAGAATCTCTCTGCATTTCTGCCGAAGATTTATCTCGATATGAAAGATGTATCCTTTTTCAAAATTGATCAATAGTTTCTAGATGCGATCAAAAGTCTCAAAAGCCTGAAATAGAGATATTCAAATCTATTTACTGGGGTGAATAATTATGGAAAATAGTTTTGAGAAAATTTATCAGTTTAAGCTTTCTATAAAGTACATTACTCCTCAAATCTGGAGGCGGGTTCAGGTGCCGGAAAATTATACTTTTCAGGATCTTCACAATGTTATCCAGGCTGTAATGAATTGGGAACTACCACTTGCACGAGTTCGAAATACAAGATCCAAGGACCGGGGTTCTTGAAAGAATAGCTCCTGAAGGTGAAGATCAAGACTTTTTCGATAACGTGCCGCTAGTATCTGAGAAGAAAACCAAAATTTCTAAATATTTTACTCTAGAAAATAAGGTTGTCCTATATAGATACGATTTTGGAGATGACTGGATGGTAAATGTCCGGCTTGAAAAAATCCTTCCAAGAAAAGAAGGGATTGAATATCCTATCTGTACTGCAGGAATAAGAGCGGCTGTCCCTGAAGATAGTGGAGGAGTTGGAGGCTATATGTATCTACTTGAAATCCTTAAAGATCCTGAGCACGAGGAGTATGGGGACACCATAGAATGGTTGGGGGAGGAGTTTGACCCTGAATACTTTGACCCAAAAGATATTACTTTTTGAGTTGGATAGATTTCGAACTTGCGCGTGCAAAATAAACAAGGTCATTAAATAGAATTTAATATTTTAAAGAAAAAAACTGAAACTTATTCAAATTTCCTCTCAAATTTTTTCTTTTCTAAAAAAGTAGCATAAATTTTTCCCCTTCATCTGTTAGACACCAGATTTTTTCGCTGCACTTTTCAGGGGCTGGTTCTCCTCTTTTTATTGTGTCTTTTCTGGTGGGGAAAATGTAGTAAGTCAATTATTTATATCTAAAATATCATTATTAAATATAAATTGGAGGAAAATCAAAAATGGCTAAACCAGTAGAATTGGGGTTAGTCCTTGAAGGAGAGGACGCAAAAAGGTTTTTAGAATATGACGAAAACCCTGATGTACCAGCTGAAATAGTAGCTATGTTCATTGAAGGCAAGGAGTTATATGAGCAAAACAAACGAAAAATCAAATCAATTAATTCCAAAAAATGAACTTGTTATTTTGCCTCTCAATGAAAATCATAATCTTTCTTTTTTTAAATGTGAAAGTTCAGAGTTAAATGATTTTTTAAAAAATGATGCTCTGATCGATCAGCGAAATTTAGTTAATAGAACAAATTTGTGTTTTTGGAAAGATGAATTAACCGGATTCTTTTCTTTAGTAGCAGATACAATTGAAACCAAGAATGTGACAGATGGAATTGAATCCTATCAGTATCGAAAATATCCAGCTATTAAAATAGCACGATTAGCTGTAGATTCAAAGTATGAAAAAAGCGGGATAGGTACATATTTGGTGAAAGTAATAATGGGCCAAGTGATCTCAATCTGTGATAACATCGGATGTAGATACCTGCTTGTAGACTCCAAAATAGAATCTAAAGGTTTCTATGAAAAGTTTGGCTTTAAAATAGCAGAGAAAAATAAGAAAAAAGATTTTAATCCAATGTATCTCAATATGCAACCGATAATTGCTGCAATTGAAAGTTCCAATCTAGATAATAAAAATGAAAACTAAATTAAATGTTTGATTGTCCTCTAATACCTGATTGATGTTTCATGGCATAATCTCAAACATGGCCTTTGCTTGCGTTTAATTCTCACCCATCAGACTGGCTACAGCAACGCTAAAAATACAGGAAAGGAACAGTTGCAAACTGTATTTTGATTATTTTGGATTATATCAATCAACAAATGATGGACTACCAAATGTTTTTAAAATCTGTTAAAAATCTGGAGTATTAAGTTTTATCTTTGCTAAAATAAGCTGCATAAATTTTGCCTTCATCTGTCAGGCGCCAAATTTTTACGCCGCATTTTCCCGAAGCTGGTTCTCCTCTTTTTATTGACCCGCGCCTGCTGGAAAGAAGGCCAGATGCTTCCATAATTTTAAGGTTTGGAATTATTGTTTGGGAAGTTACTCCGAGGTGGTTTGCTATATTTTTGGTTATGAAGGGCCTGAGTTTTTCATCGCTGCATTCTTCAATAGGAGTTTTCAATTTCTTTTCTTCCTGCATAAGGTAGGAAAAGATCTTTTTCCCTTGTTTTCCGATGCTTGTAAAATAACCGGAATCAGGCATTGGGAGCTCAATTTTTATATCCCCGCTTTCTTTTTCCTGAATAATAAAAGCTTTGCAGTGACAGATTGAAGCAGCATTCGTAGCTGCAAGGGAGAGGATTTTTGTCCCGCCAGTGACGTTTAAAACGACTTCGACTCCTTCTGGTTGGGCATGAATTAACTCAATTACTGTTATTAGACATTCTTTGAAATCAAAGGGATTTACTTCATATGTTTCTACTTTAATTCCGAATTCCTCAAGGAGTTTTTTCAATTCGACGGCTTTTTCTACGGGGTTTATGATTTCCATCCCTTTTTTGATTTCGGATTCGGGATAAATTTCGTTCAAGGGTTTTCCAGCAACAATTAAGACTTTGTTTGCATTTTCCATCAGCCGGACTCCAAGTTTTATGATGTCTCCCGATCCCCCAAGGGTTGCAATCATTGTTGACATGCTTTTTCCCGCCTCTTTTTCGCCTTTTTTCCTTATAATACCTTTTTAGTCCTGCTTTAATCTTTTTTTCTTCTCTTCTTTGTCCCTTTCTATTTTTCAGACAATTTTTTTGTTTATTCAGTAATAAATAAACATTCTTTTTCTTCGTAAGTATCAAGAGCAAAATTTTTTCCAATTACTAGCCTTTTTCCCAGACAGGATGTACAAACAGGAGAAAGAAGAACGGAATCTTCTTTGGTTCTTTCTTCATTGTCCAGTATCTGTTCAATTTCTTCTTCAAGGTTATTCATGTTTTCCTGATCAAGTTCTCCGAAAAATACGCTTTTTTGGAATCTGTAGAGCCCAAAGTCTAGGCATTTTTCCGAAACTCTGTTCCGAAGAGTGTTATCGGTTATGTCATAAACAAGCCACAAGAACATATTACCTCCATCATCTCCAGTACACAAAAGAGGAATATCCATTATTTTCTCCGACAAGGAATTTTGCAATATTTCTTGCCTGCTGTAGAATTAAGCTGGAAAATGAGTGCCTCAAATTCCGGTAGTCTATAATTCTTACCAGCCTTTCGGAAACTGCTTCCTGTGTTTTTCTCCTGCCTGTCCGGGAAAGGTAAAAACCGCCTTCAACTGGTTTGAGATCTTTTTCTGTAATAATCCTTTTTGTGACAAGATTGAGCACAGCTCTATCCACAATCGGCTGCCGAAATTCTTCAATCAAATCAAGGACCATTGAAGGTTTACCCGGCATGTCAGTATGCAGGAAACCCATGTACGGGTTCAGGCCTGAAAGGATGCAGGCTTTTTCAACTTCGGTGTAAAGAATACCGTACCCGTAACTCAGCATTGCGTTAAAAAGGTCTCCAGGAGGCTGTTTTGTCCGCTTTCCGGCATATACATTTGCTGGAAGAATATTTGAAAGGGCCTGAAAGTATATTCTTGAAGCCTCTCCTTCAATCCCAAAGAGGTTTTCCCTTGCCTGTTCTATATATGCCCATTCTATACTTGTTTCTTTTATTTTTTCGGACAGGGACATGATCCTTTCGGCTTGTTCTGCAAGACGTTCGTTGTTTCTGTTCTTTGCTAGACTCTTTAAAAGATAAGCCTGGTTCTTAGTCTTGGCTCTAATCATGGAACTCATCAGAAAAATTCCTTTCTCGTCATCATAAGCTCTTACCTGGCATCTGTGAATCGCTGCAGAGTTTTCCTGCTCGCAGGAATAAGTTCTGGCAAAAGGTCTCCCTAACCTGTCCAGATAAACTATATCTATGCCTTTTTTAACCGCTAACTCTATAGCGTCAGCAGTAACGGCAGCTCCCGTATAAATAAGGATTTGTGAGATCTTATCCGCCGAAAAACCCTTTTTGAGCAGTTTTTCAGTTTTGTCAACGAAAATAAACCGATTACTCTTTTTGTGTATATAAGTCCCGTATTCATCAACAATAAGGCGAATTTAGCATTACCTCCTTTTTATTTAGAACTTGTATTATTAGTTCCATATTCTTTTAAGCCTACAGACTTACAAATAGTATTTCGCGAAGAATTCGGAAAAAACCCGAATTCTGGAAGTTAAATACCTCATTTTCCAAGGGAATCACGCTTTTTCCCAACTTTGTAGACTAATTTACAGGAAAACAATATTAATAACAACATTATAAAATACTGTTTTGAATTATTCTAAAGGAATTTTTTATTTTTCTTGTTAGAATGAAAATCAAAAATCATAATATAGAGACAGAGTACAACATTTAAATAAAATTTCAGACTTGCTGGTCCCCCATACTTTCTGAATAATTTATTTGCAATGACCACATTTGTCCATTAACAAAAAATTAATATCATTATCAGGCAGACAAAAAAGCAAAAGTTTATAACCTGCTGCTCTTTATATACTAGGTGATAATTTGTCGACCAGCAAATTTGTTAACAAAAAAATAAAAGCGTGCAAATTTAAACATTACGCGGACAATACAAAAAATAAATTGGTCGATATTGATTTTCACATCAGAAGTAATCTTAAAATTTGCTAAAAATAAGGGAAAACGACCCTATTCAATAGCAGCTTCCACTAAAACAAGGATTAAGACATTCAGGTTTGATATGGAGAAGACCCGCCCAAAGAAATTCAATAGCAGCTTCCACTAAAACAAGGATTGAGACAATTTTTCGACAGCCATACTAATTATATCTTCCACCTCTGATTCAATAGCGGCTTCCACTAAAACAAGGATTGAGACAGAAGTATCAATGCTTTTTTCCTCTGCCATAGCAGAATCCATATTCAATAGCAACTTCCACTAAAACAAGGATTGAGACACCACAAATGATGCAAAAACGCCGCTTCGGATATCCTTGATTCAGTAGCAGCTTCCACTAAAGCAAGGATTGAAACCTCTGGCAGGGTAACAATAACCTTTCAAGACTTTATCAAAAATTCCACTCTGATTTTTAACCTGAGTAATTATATATTCTATAATCGCTATAGTGCTTATTATGTCTGAAACGACAACTATCCAGATAACAAAGCAAACTCGTGAAGAGTTACGGAAAATCGGAAAGATGGGAGACGACTATAACAAGGTTATCAATGACTTGATAGCTGAACACAATAGGAATAAATTAGCTGAGTATGGGGGGAAATTTATAAGAGAACATAAAGGCGAGTTTGTGAGCATCGACGACCTTTAAAATTTTTGTTTATCCTTCTCTCTTTGCTACGATCCCTGTGGAAAGAAAAGAACTTATTAAATCCGCAATTAAAGAACTTACAAATCCTTTTCCGGATTGTACCGGAAACAAAAAAGAACTTAAAGGAACTCGAATAGTTACATATCGCCTGAGGGTTGGTGTCTATCGAATTTTCTATCAAATTGATGAAGAAAAAAAGGAAGTATACGTTTTCGATATTCTGACTGCAGAACAGGCACATAAGAAATATGGAAGAATGTAAACTGCAAAAACATTCACAATCTCTTTTTTTTCTGAAAATTTGTATTCAGGGTATTCAGCTCTGATTTTTGAAAAACAGCTCCTGTCATCAAAACAAGAATTAAAACCCCATTTCTCTCTACTGGTAATTATCATTGATCTCAAAAAACTGCACGTGCCAGCAAAATAAGTATGAAGCTCCTTAAATTCGGAAAAAACCCGAATTATTCGTGGCTAAGTATATCAGGTTCCGTAGACGATTGGAAATTAAGAATCATTTACGGAGGTACCTGATATCCAAAAGCAAAATTTAGCCAAAATTCAGCTAAAATTGTACATTAAAGCGAAAAGAAACCCCGAAAAACGGTTTAAAAAGCTTAAAAAGCTTCTTTTAAGAGATGAAGTTCTTTATACGTCATGGAAGAATCTTAAAAAGAATAAAAAAAGTGTTGGTGTGGATTCTCTCACTATCCAGCAGGTAGAGGCTTCAGGAATTGAAAGTTTTATTGAATCTATAAAAATGGAACTTAAAAAAGGAAAATATACCGCTGACGATGTAAAAAGGGTAGAAATTCCAAAAAAGAATGGGGAAATTCGGAAACTCGGAATCCTAACAGTAAAAGACAGGCTTGTCCAGGGAGCTGTAAAACTAGTTCTCGAACCTATTTTTGAAGCTGATTTTGAAAATAGCTCCTATGACTATCGGGCTTACAGGTCTGTAAAACTTGCAAGCCTTGAAGTCTACAAATGGTTGGAATCTGGAAACACCCACTTTTTTAAAGGAGATATTAACGGGTGTTTTGACAGCATTCCTCATGATAAGCTCATGAATACTCTTAGAAAAAGAATTGGAGACAAATTTATTCTTTTTCTTATCGAATCCTGGCTTAAAAAAGGCTCATTTATCGATAATTCTGGAAAGCCTTTTGATAAAGGCTTGCTTCAGGGTGGAGTTATCTCGCCTCTTCTTTTTAACTTCTATCTGGACCAGTTTGATAATCACTGGACTGAGATCGGGCTTAAAAGTATCGAAGGAGATTCTATAGAACATCTTGTGCGTTTTGCAGATGATTTCATAGTTCTTTCAAAAGAATGGATTGACTCTAGCAGATTTGAAACTATTCTGGATGATCTGGGTCTTGAATTAAATAAAGAAAAAACTTACGTCGGATCTGCCGCAAAAGGGTTTGAATTTTTGGGTTTTTATTTCCAGGAAAATTACAGGAGAAAACGGTGTTGGAAGTAATATAAAAATAACACCTAGTAAAACATCTATCCAGAAGGCGATTGAAAGGATAAGTTCCATAAAAGAAGAACGTCTTTCTTCTGAAATTACAGGTAAGTCTAAAGATAATCTAATAAAAAATATACATACTGTTATTGATCCATGGATCTGTTATTACAAACATACGGATTACTCCTCTGGGCTTGAAAGAATTAAAGAAAGTCTTGGTAATAGTATCAAAGAACTCATTTAAATAAATATTAAGTTATGCTATCCATAGGAAATACTTCCAAATAATATCATAAAATATATATCTAACAACAAATATGATGAATATTAAAAAGAAAGTCTATAAGTTCACTTCTGATTGCTTATCGGTTTGTAAATATAGATTAATAAAGTGAGATTTTAATGCTAAAAAAAACTATAAAAAGATTATTAAACCCAAGTGAAATAAGTTTCCCTTTTATTCTTTGGGCATTTTTGTCTGCTGTTTCGACTAGTTTTTTTTCCAATATTGTGAGTGATATTTTTGGGAATTTTTATAGCCTATTTATTAGTGGATTTTTAATGTTATTACTTGTTTTTTTATTAATTACTCTTGAGACGGTAAAAGAAAGAAAGTTGAAAAAATCTTTAAGTAGCTCGATTAATAGTAGAAAATTAACAGGCGATTATAAAGGGCTCATGGCGTTTGTGAGCGAAAATAAACTCAAAGACGATAAAAAAAGAGAATATGTAGAAAATGTTATAAAAGGAATTAAAGATTACAAAAGAACAAATGATGTTAGCGAAATTGCGAAAATATCTGGGATTGGACATACTTTCAGAGCCCTGGATTATCATTTAAAGACTGGAAAATTAAGATACTGCTGGCTAATTTATTCTGATCAGTCTGGTATAAACGTGGATTTAATAAAAAGCTTTTTTGAAATCGTAAAAGGGAATGCAATAAAGCCTGAATTTGTGAAAATTAATGATCCTAATAATAGCAAGAACATAAAAAAAATTATAGATAACTTGTATGAAAATTTGCCTGATGACTTGAAAGAGACTGATGTTATTGCGGACATTACTGCTGGTAATAAACCAATGACAGCAGCCATGGTCTTATCATGTCTGAATCCTGATCGTAATCTTGAGTATATAGAGCAAAGTGAAAAAAAGGAGTTAATCGAGGTAAATATCTCTCCAAAATTTAAAGGGGTTGAATTGTGAAAATTTCTTAAAAACTTAAATTAAAGGTTTGGATTTTGGAAATTATAGCTGTTAGTAAAACTTTGAAAATAATAGAGTTGATAGTTAATGAGCGATATTTATGCCGTTTTGTTGGAAGTTTCTTCCATACAACAATATGTCTTTGCTAGCAATAAATTAAAGGAAAATTTAGGTGCCTCCTACCTAGTTGAAAATATTTTTGAAAAGAATTTGAGGACTGTCCTCGAAGATTTCGACAAAAAATGTGAGTTTGAAAGGTGGAGAATTGATCCTCAAAAAATTACAATTTGTGACCAGGAAAGTAAATCGGAGGTTGGATACATAGGAGGAGGAAATGCACTTATTTTTTTCAAAAATCGAGATACTGCGCTGAAACTTGGACGAAAATGGTCTCAAAACTTACTAATAGATGCTCCAGGATTAAGGCCCTCTATAGCGATTGGTGAAGTCGATTGCAGTGCCCTTGCTGATAAGGAAAAGTTTCCGGAAGCTATAGGGGAGTTATTTGATAAATTATGCGAGAACAAATTAAGTTATCAGCCTCAAACTACGTTTCCCAGGCATGGAATAACAGCAGAATGTCACCATACCGGATTGTCTGCGGAATTTTTTGACAGAAATAGTAACAATTACGTCTCTTCTGTTGCAATGAAAAAAATGAAGAGTTCACAGGCTGCAACAGATAAGTTACACGAAAAATTCAGCTCGATTTTGAAAGGGTACCGCTTCCCTAATGAATTAAATGAACTGGGGCAAACAGAAGGTGACAGCCATATCTCAATAGTCCATATTGATGGAAATAGAATGGGCTCAAGGTTCCAGGCATGTAAAACACTTGAAGAGATAAGGCTCCTTTCAATAAGCGTAAAAAAAGCTACTGAAGATTCTTTTGCAAATCTCCTAAAGTTAATTGTTCAAAAAATAGAAAAAGATGACAACATTTTTGATTACTTCAATTTCAATGGAATTCTTCTGCCCATAAGACCGATTATCTTGGGTGGAGATGATATAACATTTGTCTCACCGGGAAAATTGGGAGTTTATTTTGCGGAAATCTTCATGAAAGAATTCTCTAAACAAATAGTAAGCGATGAGGAAAAACTATCTTCCTGTGCCGGGGTTGCAATAACAAAGACTAAATATCCATTCTATCGGGGTTATCAACTTGCAGAAGAACTTTGCGGTAATGCAAAGAAGAGGACCCGTAAAGGAACTACCTCTTCCTGGATTGATTTCCATATTGCATACGGCGGCTTTTCCGGATCAATCGAAGATATCCGCAAAAATAACTATACAGGATCATACGGAAACCTTTGCTTGAGGCCTTATAGAGTAACAGGCAAAGTTGATTATTGCAGTTTAAGTGAGTGTATCCGGGGAATTGACCAGCTTAGTGGACTTAAATTCGATCCTGAAGAAAAAGCATGGTTTGACTTTGATGAAAGTAAATGGCCCAGGTCTAAGTTAAAGGAATTCAGGGAAGTATTGACCATGGGAGCCCCAGTTTCCAAGCGATTTATAAAGGAAATGAAATACAGGTACAGGACTCTACCCGATGTGAAAGAGTATCCTGAATGCAAAAATACTGGATGGATACCGGACAGACGTGAAATCGGAAGCAACGTTACACCCTATTTCGATATGCTTGAGTTAATGGAAATCTATCCGCTCAAATTACTTTCTAGGGAGGAAGATATCTAATGGCAGTTTTCACATTTAACCTGGAACTTTTATCAGACACCTTAATTGGGTCCGGAGAAGGATGGGGTGCAACAATTGATACTGATGTCGTCTTTGACAATTTTGGGCTTCCTTACATCCCTGCAAGAAGAGTAAAAGGCTGCCTGAGAGAATCAGCTCTTGAGGTTGTGGAAATGTTTGAGCAATCAGGAATAGATTTTGCTTCAAGAGACGATCTCGATACTCTTTTTGGAAAAACCGGTCAAAGTGACTCAAGAGCACTTTCATTTTCAAATTGTTATCTGGACGAATATTCCTTAAATAAACAATGGATAGAATGGTTAATTGCTGAATATCCCGACATCTTCTCCAAAGATGCAGTACTTGATACATTTACCTCTATAAGACAGCAAACAGCGATAAACAAAAATGAAGATCCGGGCTCATCTGCCAGAAAGGGAATTGCAGAAAAGGCATCATTAAGGACTTCGAGAGTATTGGACAAAGGCATTAAGTTTTCCGGAAGTATCGAATCGTCTTTTGAGCTTGAAAACAGATTATTTGATTTCCTTTTTTTTGCGACCCGAAATTTAAGGTACATAGGAACAAACCGTAACAGGGGATTTGGTTCGATCCGGTGTGCTTTAACAGATGAAAGCAGATACCCATGTAGTGAGTCTCTGAAAAACCTGGAACTCAAGATAATGGAGGTCTAAGGATGAAGCATCAGTTGAGATACAGGATTAAGACATTATCTCCAATAATTTTGCCGCAGATCTCAGGGGATACTAACATGGTATCAACGATGGATTACATCCCAGGGTCCGTCATTCTTGGAGTTTTTGCAGAGAAATATGTCATAGAGAATAAACTCGGATCAGATGCCCACAAGGACAGCAATTTCCATAGTTGGTTCTTGAATTCAAGTCTTAGTTTTACAAATGCATATCTGACCGATATGGATGGAACAGCCGCTGTTGAATGTTATCCGGTTCCTTTATCCATCAATTCTCTGAAAACTGATGAGAATCAAGTTTTTGATTTGATGCGTGAGAAAATTAATGGGCAAACAAAATCCCCCAGTAGTTACTGTTACATAGAAAATAATGATATCAGGTTTGCCAGTGTCAAGAGGTCCATCAATTTCCACAATGCTAGAAAGAACAGGTTAAAGGGGCGCAGCGATGACGGATCAATATTCAACTACGAATCAATTGACCAGAACCAGGAATTTACCGGAAGGATAATTGGGACCAAAAAGGAACTTGAGTTATTTTTAGAGAAATTTGAATCTGAAATGAAAGTAAGAATTGGAAGATCAAAGAACATTCAATATGGACAGGTAATTCTTTCATTGCTCTCAAATGGACCGGAAATTTTTGTTTCTGAAATTCCGTCGTTTAAACCTGAAGAAGTTAATAGCAATTTTTCTCTCACATTTCTATCATCCACGATCATATACGATAGAAACGGTTTCCCTTCAACATCCCTGATGGACCTGAAATCTTATCTGGCTGATAACCTGAAGGTCGACCTGAAAAATATCAATATCTCAAAGGCTTTTATGAAAAGTGAAATTGTTGAGACTTTTGTCTCAAAGTGGCTTTTGAAAAAACCCAGTGAAACTGCAATCAAAGCCGGTTCATGTTTCTGTATAAATATTGAAGGTTTTGATGACAATGCAAGAAATTCACTACTAGAACTTTTAGAAACAGGAATTGGTGAACGAACAGGAGAAGGGTTTGGGCGTTTTGCCATAGACCTGCAGAAAATCGGAAAATACGAACAGCCAAAAATAGAGAAACAAAACTCAGCGAAACCTGAAAAGCCTGATGGTGAAATTCCCGATACAATTCGTGATGTAATGAAAAACACCATCCTCAATTCCTATAATACTTTGATTGAGATTAGGGCACTGTCCCGATGCAGGGATTTTTGCGAGAACAAAAACCGTATTCCATCCAATTCCTTGCTTGGAAAGCTGGAATTAATGATCAAAGATTCCAGCAATTCCGAAGATCTTGTTGCAAAACTGGAAATACTGCCGGATCTTACAAAGAAAAAATTAGAAAGATGCCGGGATGAAAATATTAATTTATTTAATTTTATCAAAAGCAAGGAAAGCGGGATTTTAGAAAATTTAAACTCTGAAGTTGATTTGAAAGGGGCAGGCACTCTCATAGAATTGAATCTTGAAAATGAAAGTGAAAATAACAGTGAATTGAGGTTCAAAATGTATTCTCATTACTGGTTAACATTTCTGGCAAGTATGAGAAAAGAGACTAAACTGATAAATGGGGGGGATTGAGATGGAAGACGCAGCGATTACCGGAAAAACAATCGTAAAAGCAAAACTGGAGCTTGAATCCCCACTTATAATCGGAAGCGGACAGAATGAGTTCGCTGATGTAGAGGTGATGAAAGATAAAAATGGAAAACCTTTCATTCCCGCTACATCGCTTACAGGAGTGCTAAGACATTATTTTGAAGGGAACATCTCAGACAAAAATAACTCTGATTTTGAACGTTTCTGGGGAACATCCAAAAAAACAAGCAAAGCTGAAGAGGAAAAAGACGAAGGATTTCAAAGTTCATTCACCTGCCGTGATCTTTACACTGACGATTACACTGACGACGCAAAAATAAGAATAAGAGATGGTGTAAAAATCGACCCTAGAACCCAGACTGCCCTGGACAAGGCAAAGTACGATTTTGAGATCATAGAAAAAGGAGCGAAATTTGACTTATTCTGGGAAGTTACGCTCAGGAAAAATAACCCTAAAAAAACCTATGACCGGATACTTGCAAGCCTTATAAAAGCTCTGGCAGACGGAACTATCCCCATAGGGGCCAAGACAAACAGCGGATTTGGGAAATGCAAGCTTACTGACATCCATATATTTGACTTTGATTTTTCAAGAAAAGAAGATGTTTTGAAGTGGTTGAAGCAGGAATTCAAAGACGGAAAATCCAAACTTGATGCCGAACCGTTCCAGTTCCAAAGTGATGTCTTTACCATAGATGCTAAATTTGCGGTCAAGAATTCAATCATAATCAAAGCCTATTGTGAAAAAATGGATATGCCAGATGCTACAAGCCTAACGTCTGCAGGGAAATTTGTACTTTCCGGAACATCCCTAAAAGGGGTAATCCGTCATAGAGCATTGAAAATCCTCAAAACTCTATGTCCGGCTGATCTCCTTAAAATGGAAATTCCTGAAAAGAAAATCGATGAACTTTTTGGAACGGCAGGAAAAGATATTGAATCGATTAAAGGCCGTGTTTTGGTAGAAGAAAAGGAAATCAATAACATTGAACCGGTTCTCCAGAATCGAATCAAAATCGATCGTTTTACAGGTGGAACTATAAAATCAGCTCTTTTCGACAGCATGCCTTTGTGGTCGAAAAAAGATGATTCTGAATCAGTAGACATTTCAATCAAAATACGGGATTATAAGCCGTGGGAAGCGGGTCTTATGATGCAGGTTTTAAAGGATCTCTGGTGTGAAGACCTTGCAGTAGGCGGAGAGAAAAGTGTAGGAAGAGGAGTTCTAAATGGACTCTATGCCAGGATAAAATGGAAGGATAAAGAGCTTGTGATCACACCTGCTGAAAAGGGATTGAATTTTTCAGATGAATCTGCTGTATCAGAATTAAATGATTTTGCAAAGAAGGTTAGAGAGGAGCTGGTAGCATGAAAATTCAAAGGGAGGTCGGGCTTCATTCGGTAAAATCTCACGTCGAAAATCCTAAGGGAGAGAAATTAGAATTATCTGATTTTACCTCCTTGAAATATCTCATAAACACTAAATTTCTCCATAAAGGTCTTTGTGTTTCTTACCTTGATAATGAGGTCCTTATCGGAAAATACGATGGAAATGAGCTCACGTTTTATCAGAATAAGGTGCCTGAACCTCAATTCATACAAAAACTAAGACTATTTAGTGAGACTCAAGAGCTGTTTTTATGGCGAAAAAAATGGAAGGATACGTTTGGAGAATTCGCTTTCAGATTAAGGGTAGATGGGGATGGAAATGAAACGGATGTAGTTGATGCAAAGCAGGTACTATGGGGAACCTCAGCAAAAAAACTGGAAGAAGAATTTACTGAAATTTCAGAAACAAGAGGCACAAAAATAATTCTTCCATTTAATGACATTAAAGTGGATGACAAAGAGAGGAGAGTTTTCATACTCACCCGCAATTACATTTCATATGATACTAATGATTCTTCATACCAACAGGCAGGGTACGTTGATTGCAGATTTGTTAACTTTACCGATGAGAATGGGAATACTTTGGGTGGTGAGCTCGATGGGTAAAAATAATTTCAATAAAAATGTTGCAACTGCTCCATACAATTTTGTTCCTTTAAATAGCAATGTAATATATTCCGACAACGATTCTTCGGTAATTACTGGAATTCATGATAGATACGATTATTTAGAAAGGTTGACCGGTTATATAGAATGCAAACTGGAGACTTTAACTCCTATATACATAAGAGGCGGCTTAACAAAAGAAGAGGTCAAAGCAAAGAAGGAAGCTAAAGATAATTCTAATTTCTTTTCACCTGCAGGTCAGATTTGCATACCTGGGAGCAGTCTTAGGGGAATGATAAGAACCTTGGTAGAAATCGCAAGCTGGGGCAAATTCGGATTCTTTGAAGATAGAAACCTTTATTTTAGAGGCTTTGCGGATAAATGCAAAAACCTGCGTGAAGAATATGATAGTCAAATGAAGCCTTATGACAAGGAATCTAAGAGTTCTATTTACAAAATGTCGGCAGGTTATATGATAAAAGAGGGTTTCAGGTATTTTATATACCCTGCTGAAAAAACAGGTTCCAAAGACAAACAATTTTACAATATAAAAATAGAAGAAGCAAGTGAAGAAATTGAGAAAAATGGAAAAGAACGAGAGATTTACAATTATTATAAATTAAAAGATGGTAGATCCATAGTTGTTTCAGGTCCAATGTCTAACTACAAGAATCCAGAATTAAGCAAGAAACATGATTGGATCATAAACAAAATCGATATAAATATCCAAAACAGGATCGAAATTCCTGAAACTGATATCCAAAATTATAACCGAGACGAAACCCGAGGGAACAAAGTACCGAATATTTTGAAACAATGTTATGATGATAAAGAGGTTCCTTGTTTTTATGTTGAATGGCTGGATGATGAAAACAACAAAAGAGTTTCATTTGGAAATACAGCACTTTTTAGGATATCTTATCAAAAATCTATTGGAGACCATATCCCAATAAATGGTATTGAAAACAAAGAAAAAATCGATTTTGCAAATGCTATTTTCGGAAACACTTTTGAGGGGGAGCAAGATCCCGACATTAATCCAATTGCTGGAAGGGTCTTTTTTGAAGATGCAAAACTCGTTAATCCAAACAATAATTGCCTAATGAATGAAGAAACTCTTGGAATATTACTT
>JBNAKO010000182.1:0-17823 GCA_049706495.1 Methanosarcina sp.
GGTTTATGTTACTATATCTGGAATTTGAAATAATCAATTGATCTTATGATACGGAAAATGATTTTCAAAATCTTATTGATGTCGAATAAAAATTAGTTTTGGGATGAGCTCAATAATAAAGCTATAAATTCCTGGCTAATAAATTCAGCTTTAAAATTTTCAATTTTTAATTACATTTTGTTTCAAAACAATTTTTTACAGAATTAATTTAAAATAACTAATGGTATAATGTTATGTATAGAGTTGGGAAGTGAGGTAGGGGAGTGAGGCGGTATAAAACTTAATAATGAAAGAATTGCCTGGAGGTCAAAGGCTTTTCTTCAAGCAACATGTTTGGCGGAGCATGATACTCGAAGAAACTATCTGGGGACTTAAGAACTTGGCTTTTGGGCTCTTCTTTCTTATACTGTTTCCTCTATTTTAGTTCAATTTATTAGTTTGTTAAGGGCTAATTTTGAAATGAAAAGATATAAAATTTTGAAGGAATTCTAAGCCTGAAAAACAGAATATCTAAACCAGGATTTGCTAAGATTTTTCTTTTTTAAACAGTACTTTAAAAATTATGAGAAATATTTATATGTTCCCTCTATTTTTATTAACTATGATCCTGCACGTCCCCCGCATCCTCCTTCCGAAAAATCACTGGGAAGAATGGGCAGTAATTGCCTGCGACCAGCATACCCAGGATATGGATTACTGGAAAAGAGTTGAGAAATTTGTTGGAGATACTCCTTCTACTCTTAACCTTATTTACCCAGAGATATATCTTCCTTTAGAAGAAAATAGAATAAATAAAATCCATGAAGCTATTAAGGATTCCAAAAACTATCTTGTAGACCATGGGCCCTGTTTTGTGCTTGTAAAGCGTTCAGTCGCGGGTAAGGAAAGGACAGGGCTTGTAGCTACTGTTGATCTTGAAGGATATGAATTCAATGGCTCGGAATCTTTTATAAGGCCAACAGAGGGGACAATAAAAGAAAGGCTTCCGGCAAGAGTCAGGATAAGAGAAAACGCAGAGCTTGAATTTTCCCATATTCTTGTTTTGTATGATGATCCTGCTTTTTCTATCATCCCAAGAAAAATTGACCCTCTCATTACTGAAGACAGTAGACTTTACGATTTTGATTTAATGGAAGATGGAGGCCATATTACCGGGTATAAGCTGTCTGATAAAGCAAAAATTAAAGAAATTTCAGATAAAATAGAAAAGCTCGGACTCCTGTTTGTAGGAGATGGGAATCACAGCCTTGCTGCAGCAAAAACCTTCTGGGAAAATATTAAAGGGACAGTCCCCCAAACCCATCCTGCAAGATATGCAATGGTAGAACTTGTAAATATCCATGATCCAGGGCTCTCTTTTGAACCTATTCATAGAGTTGTAACAGGAGTAGAACCTGAAACATTCCTGAAAAAATTCAATGCCAGAATTGAAGAAATGTCATCCTGTGATCTGGTTTCCGAGTTTTTAAAGAAGAACTCAGAAGAAGCTTTAGACAAAAATAAAAATTCAAATACAAATTTAGAGGAAAAAGCTTTAATTTCAAGGCCTTCAGGGACTTGCCATTTTGTAGGTTTTGTTACAAAAAAAAGATGTGGCATCCTTATCTTTGACAGTCCTGAGCATGACCTTGCAGTCGAAACGCTTGATGAAATAATTGATGCCTATAAAATTGAATATGAACATGATCCTCAAATAGTTGAAAAATTAGGCAGCATGGATGAAAATGTTGGATTTTTCCTTCCAACTTTAAAAAAGGAGGAATTCTTTTCTCTTATTAAAAAGAAAGGCGTACTCCCAAGAAAATCCTTCTCCATTGGAAAGGAAAACGAGAAAAGATATTATATTGAAGCTAGAAAGATAGTTTTATAATACTTATAAATTATTTTAAAACTTTCATTACTTAATTTTTTATAGATAGATATCAACCTTGGAGTCTGGTTTTTCTTCTTTTTTTCTTCTGAAATCTAAATTTTTAGGGTTTATTTTTTGAATTTAATTTTTCCCGTAATGAAACCATCCAGCTGTTTTTTGCGAAAACTTCCACTATAATTCCTTTTTATTATCTTAAATTATTATTTTTTTAATTTACTACTTTTAATTTATTAATTTTAATTAATTATTTTTAATTATTAATTTTTTAAATTATTTATCTTATATTATTTATTTTATATTATTTATAAATTATTAGCCTATATGTTTAATCACTTGCCGGTATAGGATTATAAATTTATCTTCGATAAACAAGAGTAAAGGCGAAAAACTTAGAATACAGAATGTCCTTTAAAAATAAACAAATAACAATATAAAAGAGAAAGGACTTGAATTAAAAAAGTATGCCTATGGATGATAGAACAATTGACTTTGAGAGTCAAATTATAAATACTTCTAACCTAATATAATATCGGGAAAAATAATTATGGGGGAGTAATAAATAGCAGATTTAATAGGGTTAGCCGTTGTTTTCTTGGTACTGGCATTGATCGCATATATACTGGGTGCAAGAGGAGTTGCTGGGTTTTCCATGCAAATAGCTAAATGGTTAGTTATAATCTTTATAATACTTGCAATCCTGACATTCTTCTTGTGACGAATAGCTTTACAAAGCAAATATCAAAGAAATTAAACATACCTGTGGAGGACAAAAAATAAAAAACAATTTTTATTAATTCTACGGGTAAAAAACCTGAAATAAATTACTAAATTTTAATTTTTTTCTTTTTATTAATTAAAGAGTGAATTATTGTTATCTGTTTTAGGGACTATCTGGAGCATAATTTATTCATTTAATTTCATAAAAATATTTATTTTATTTTTCTTCTAATACCTGTGAAATACTTTAAATAAATTTCACAAAACGATCAACAATATATTAATGGATAAAATAATATTTAGAATGTAAAAATATATTTCATGTTTAAAATCATTAATTTTCGCTTTTTTGATAGGAACATCAGTCGTATAGACATTTTTAGGTAGTGTGCCTAATTTTCTGTAAAATTCTCTGTATACCTTTTACTCTTCTTTTTTGATTACTGTTCCATTAGTATATACCTGTTTCCTGTAATCCATTCTTCATTAATATCTATCAGTATTGAGACTATCAGTCTCAATACTGAGTTTTGGTTTGGAAATGCTCCTACTACCTTGCTTCTTCTCTTTATTTCCTTGTCAGTTCTCTCTATTATATTTGTTGTCCTTATTCTTCTCCAATGATTCCTAGGAAACTGCATATAATTCATTATATCATACTGGAAGTTTTCAAGTGTATCAGCTGCGCTTTTATATCCCATATTATCCAGTTCTCTAATCAATTCTTGTAACTTCTGACGGTCTACCAACGCTTCTTTTATTTTTTCTGCTACTTCTTTTTGCTTCTTTTTCTGAACCTTTTTTAGAGTTTGTCTTATCAGATGGACATGACACATTTGCCAGCTTGATCCAATAAAGGATTCTCTCGCTGCTTTTTGTATCCCTTTATGACCATCAGAAACAATTAACTTGACACCTCTTAATCCTCTTTCTTTCATGTCTTCGAAGAGATCTTGCCAGAAAAGAGAGTCTTCACTGTCTGCCAATCTTACTCCAAGAATCTCACGTAAACCGTCATCCCTAACTCCAGCAACTACAAACAAAGCTTTATTTTCGTAATGAAGTCCATCTCTAACTTTGAGATAAGTAGCATCAATAAACAGGTAAGGAATCTCGCGTTCTATTGGCTTTGATAAGAATTCACAAACCTTTTCATCCAGCTCTTTAGTAATCCTGGAAACAGAAGAGGCTGAGATTCCTTCTACTCCTAAAGCAGTCATGATTTTTTCCACCCATCTGGTGGAAACACCTTGGAGGTAAGATTCACTTACGGCAGATAAAATGGCTTTTTCAACTCTGGAATACTTCTCAAAAACTTCCGTTTCAAAGGGAAACTCACGGAATTGAGGCTTTAATAATTCGAGTTCTCCATATTTAGTTTGTAGGCTACGAGATTTGTAACCGTTTCTACTGGCTTAACGGGAACCTGTTCTCTCGTAACGTTTTGCACTAGATTGGAGGAGGGATTCCTCCTCCATTACAAGGTTTAAAAACCAGGTAAGTAACTGACGAATTCCATCTTCCTGATCGAAAAGATAATCTTTTATGAGTGAGAATAAATTTACCATTGGCTCTGCTTCCTATTTTTTTGTGGTGAAGAAAAAGGATACAGAGTCAATCATATTTTACAGAACTTTCGCTACACTGCCCATTTTTAAACATGATTATTCGTGTTCGAATAAAAGAAATTAGAATTATCCGGAATAGGAAAGAGACCGATTAGGTAAAAATAAAGTCTTAATAATACTTATTTTTAGATATAAAGATCCTGTATTCAGTTAGCTAATAAATTAATTCCTTCAAATAATTAAAAAAATAAAGTTTGGCTCGAGGTTAAATGAAGTACTTTTTTAATTATTTTGTTCCCATTTTTCCATTTGACCCATAACGATAAAGAGTTTATTATACAGAAATCTTTTTATACCTAATTGCACTCGTTAGGCTTGAAAAATTTGAAAAAACCCACAAGGAAATTAAATAAGTGGGCCCCTTCAGATTTTATAAAAACGCGTACCATAAAAGGCTTAGAGGCCTATAAGGCAACAAATAAATTAAAGATGCTGCTAGCTTATGTGAAGCGCATGAGATTAGAACCCAAAATCCTCAGCGAACCTCAGACAGCTACTTACAAAACGAACCCTTAAATTAAAAACAGGCTTCATAAAGTCTAATTAAAGGCTAATAAGACAGCATTTTTCAGTGCAGAAATAATTGCCTGAACAAGGTCAGATAGATCGACCCTTGATCTGTGTCTGACAAATTAAATTTACAAAATCTTAGCCCTGATTTAGAAAGATCCCTACCTATTCAACCCAAAAATACCTGTGATCCGATCAAGCCCTCCAGATTTGACCCAAAGATAAATCTGCAGCCCGGAATAGTTTCTCCAGAACTGAACCCTAACCCAAATCCCTAACATTTCTGGATAACACAAGGCCCAATTAAATTCTGGATTCAACCCAGGATCCAGTCTGTATCTATTCCTTCTGGAATTTGACCCGGATCTAATCGAAGATATACTTCCAGCCAACCCAACGGTCGTAGAGAATATGCAGATTCTTAGAGAGAAACCCAGGATAGACCCTGTCTTCAAAGTCCATACTTTTGAAATAAGACAGGAGATTGAGCAAAAAGACGCATTTATCGACAAATTAAAAATTCACAGCCGGCTCAAGGAATTTGAGCCGACTCACTTTGAAACCCAAACCCCTGAAATGACTCTTTCAATTTCATCTAATTCCAGTCCCCTAGCTGGAAGTATGCATAATAATGGAAAAACAGGCCTGTATGTCCTGCATATGGTAGAGAAGAATTCTTCAGTCAAAAAGCTTGAGTTGACCGAAAAAGCTTCGCAAGTTACTCCTGGCAGAGTGACAGAAGTCCGCACTTCAAGGCCTGCTTCCAGGTCCGGAAACTGAACTTAAAAACAGGTATTAACATGTCAATTAACCAATCGGTCAACCGGATAGTCTCGGGTTCCGGTATAATTCTTGCAGGAACTTTAATCGGAATGCTTCTTGACATTGTAATCAAAGGTGTACTAACATCCCATCTCTCCCCATCCGACTTTGGAACTTATTCCCTTGCGCTTACAGTAATTTCTATCACAGGTGCAGTTGCAACCCTTGGTCTTAATGAAGGGGTTCCAAATTATATTGCTTTCTTGAGGGGCAAACATGAGGAACAGAAAGTCCATGAATTAATAATATCAGCTATATTGATGGGAATAATTGCGGGTCTGCTTGCCATTATGGTTTCCCCTCTACTCTTTGAAATGCTTGCAGGAAAGGGGTTTGATGCCCAGGGGCAGATCCTGTCTGTAGTTAAGATCCTGATCTTTGCAGTTCCTTTCACAATCCTCCTGAATCTTACAGTAGCAATTTACAGAGGCTTCGACCGCACAAGTGTTAATATGTACTTCTATAACATAATTCGGCCAGTCCTCTTACTTGGATTTGCTTCAGGAGCAGTGTCTCTTGGCGCTTCCCTTAAAGGAGTTGTATTTGCGGATCTGCTTTCAATGGTTCTTACTTTCGGTATAATGGCGGTTTACTTTATAAAGAAGCCTCCAATTAAACCTGAATTGAAAATTAAATTCAGTGATCCGACAAAACACCTGATTAGAAGTTCATTCCCGCTTCTGATAACTGCAACTTTGCTAAACCTCATGAGCTGGATAGACACAATCATGCTTGGATTTTACAAATCAGCCGACATTGTGGGTATTTATAATGCAGTATATCCTCTCGTAGGGTTCCTGTCCCTGGTAATAGCGTCCATGGGCTTCGTCTATGTCCCTGTAGCTTCAAAGCTGTGGGGCCAGAACGATATTGCACCTGTTGGATCAATTTATGCAATAATGACCAAATGGTGCTTCCTGCTCACATTTCCCATCTTTGCGCTGATAACAGTATATCCCGAGCTTCTCATCACGAAACTCTATGGAGCAGAATATGTAAGTGGGGCCACAGCCCTGCGCATTCTTGCAATGGGTTTCATAGCAAACTCCTACTTTGGATTTAATTACCATACATTACTGGTATCCGGAGACTCGGATTTCCTGATGAAATGTTCAATGGCAAGTGCAGGAATTAATGTTGTTATTAATTTCATGCTTGTGCCTGAATACGGCATGGTGGGCGCAGCCATAGGAACTGCAATATCATACGCTTCAATTGAAGTTTTAATGACCCTAAGAGCCTGGAAAAAACAGAAAATGCATCCCTTTACCTCAATGTACAGGAAATTAACTCTGGTCTGTATCTGCATGACTATATGTATGCTTGCAGTTAAAGAAGTGTTTCTGCTTTCCGGAGCGGTGTGGGAATATGCAGCCTTTATTCTTGTATATCTTGCAATTATCCAGTATGCAGAAATACTGGACAAAACCGAGATAAGCATGATAAATGAAATAAGAAAAAACTTCAGGTATAATGTAAGGATCTATATTCCCCAGGCGCTTAAAATGTTTGAATTGTAATTTATATTATAAAAAAGCCGGCAGGTACTTCGTATGAAACACTGTCGGTAATCTTTCTTAATTTTTAATTGAAAGCTGCTTGGCTAAAAAAATAGATTTTTGGCTATTTTATTCTAGCTATTTTATTCTAGCTATTTTATTCTGGTTGTTCTATTTTTATAAATAGTTATAATTTTAAATTTAATTTTTATATTTTAAAATCTGCTTACCTATTAAACATTTAACTGTTACTATTTATTTCATGTTTTTCGGTATCGTTAGATTCACTTATCCGTTATTTTATTAACTTTACTCATATTTTAATCCCGATAACTTAATCTCTGTCATTTGCTAACATACTTCTCACTATCACGAACGAATAATAGTGATTTTACTGGAGATAAAAAATGTTGGAAATTAATGATCCCCAGATCTGGTTTGCATATATTCTCTGTTTTGTCAGCGTTTCTGGATGCTTCATATACGGAATTTTAAATTGGAACGCAGGAACCGATGAGGAGGCCCAGGATTATGACTGTTAGTACACATGTTCTGGGTATAGCAGTTCTCATCTATCTGATGGCAACATTTTACCTTGGTTGGTTAGGGTATAAAAAAACAAGAAATACAGATGACTACATGCTTGCAGGAAGGAAAATTAATTCATATATTCTTGCCCTCTCATATGGAGCAACTTTCATAAGTACCTCGGCAATAGTTGGCTTCGGAGGCGCAGCAGGAGTTCTCGGAATGGGCCTTTTATGGCTAACATTTATGAACGTTTTTGTAGGGATATTTATAGCGTTTATTGTATTCGGATCTAGGACCAGACGCATAGGATATAATCTTAAAGCTGTGACTTTTCCAGAGCTACTCGGAAAACGGTTTCAATCAAGGTTTATTCAGGGGTTTTCCGGACTTTTGCTTGGGATCTTTATGCCTATTTACTCGGGTATAGTTCTTGTTGGGGCTGCAAGATTTCTTGAGACCACATTGGGGATAAATTATGACGCTGCAGTTTTAATCTTTACAGCTATAGTTGCCGTATATGTAATAGCAGGAGGCTTAATTGCAGTTATGTATACGGATGCGTTGCAGGGAGTCTTAATGTTTTTTGGGATGGCTGTTTTACTTGCGCTTACTTACTCAAAACTTGGAGGCATTTCAGAAGCTCACAGGTTACTCACAGACATGGCCCCGCTTGTTCCTGAGACTCTTGCCCAGCAAGGCCATCTAGGATGGACAGCTATGCCAGCATTTGGTTCAACTATCTGGTGGAATCTGGTCTCAACTCTGATCCTTGGAGTGGGAATTGGAGTACTTGCCCAGCCGCAACTTGCAGTAAGATTTATGACCGTAAAAAATAAAAGAGCCCTTAATAGAGCAGTTCTTGTAGGCGGTCCTTTCATTTTTATGATGACAGGGGTTTCGTTCACTGTAGGAGCTCTTTCAAATGTGTATTTTTACAAAACACAAAATCTGATCTCGATTGCTGCTGCAAAAGGAAATGTCGATCTTATAATCCCACAGTACATTAACAGTGCCATGCCTGACTATTTTGTAATTCTTTTCATGCTTACACTCCTTTCTGCTGCCATGTCCACAATGAGTTCCCAATTTCATACTATGGGAACTTCGATAGGGCATGACTTTTACAGGGAATACCTTATGAAAGGGAAACCCGGAAAGACTGTTGCCATGACAAAGTTCGGCATTGGAGTAACAATTCTTGCAAGTGTAATTCTTGCATATATTCTCCCAACAAGTATTATTGCAACTGCGACCGCAATTTTTTTCGGCCTATGTACAGCCGCCTTTTTGCCGATGTACACAGGAGCCCTTTTCTGGAAACGTATGACAAAAGAGGGAGCAATTGCAAGCCTTATTACAGGAACTTTCAGCAGCCTTTTCTGGCTTATTTTCGTGCATGCAAAAGAAGCAGTCCCTCTTGGGATCAGCCAGGCCCTTTTCGGGAAAGAGACTCTCTTAACAGGCACCTGGACAATCGTTGACCCCATACTTGTTGCAACTCCGCTGGCAATAATTGCAGCTATTGTTATTAGCCTTGCAACAACCCCGCCTGCAGAGGCCCATCTTAAGGTCTGCTATCAGAGTTAAAATTATTAATGAGATTATTAGAAAATTATTAATTAGATTATTAGATTTAAAATCCCGGGGTATTTTATCCATTTTATTTTTTATGGGATTAACCAAATCATTTTTTTATTTTAACTTTAATTTTTAAGATCATAAAATTTAGATTCCTATTTCCAGGCTGTTATCAGATTAGAATTCTATATTAGCCTGTTAACTCCTTGAAAGCCATTTTTTCTCCTTTATCAGGTTATCTTCATGAAAAAAAGTTGAAAAGCAACTTTTTAAGTAAGTTGAAAATTAAGGTAAAAATTAAAGTGCAAATCAAGATCTTGAAACAAAATTAAGCTTGAAAACCTGGTATAAATTCGGGATAATTTAGGACAAATTCGGATAACCAAATATTCTCTACAAAAGTAGAAATAGATTAAAACGCAATTTTTATATTAAGCTGAATCTGCTACAAGTTTCCCTCTTACAAGATTTTTATTCTTTGTAGCCGGCTTTAGAGAGGTATAAAAATGGCTTTGAAAGATGAAATTAAAACGAAGGCATTTAGCGGAGGGTTTCAACTTTTTGGCGTATCTGATATTGCCGAAGTCGAAAAAGTTGATTTTCCTCCAGGCCGTGGACTTTTCCGTCCTTCTGAAATAATGCCTGAAGCAAAATCCTTGATAGTAATGGGCATGGTAATCTGGGACGAAGGCATGAATGCTGCTATAAGTACGCCCGGAACAGGCGATTTTAGTGGAGGAGAGGCTGAGTATTACAACCTTTATTATGAAACTGTTGAGACAAGAGCCTGGAGACTTGCCCAGTGGCTCTGGGAAAGTAAGGGTATAAAAGCGATGCCCACGCATGCCCTCCACGTAAAGGTTGCAGCCCATTTTGCAGGACTGGGCTTCATAGGCCATAATACGCAGGTTATAACTCCAGAATATGGTCCAAGAGTGCGCTGGGTAGCTATGCTCACAACTGCCGAACTTGAGCCGGATGAACCCTTTACAAGGAACCTCTGTGCCGAACAGCCTCTTTGCCAGGGGGAATCCCAATGTGTAAAAGCCTGCCCCTATAATGCAATAATTCCTGGCCCTTCCCAGGGAGTCCCCCCAGGAGAAAAAGTAAATTACGACAAATGTGTCGTTTCTCATGAACTTGAAAGAGATATAGACCCTAAATGGGAGAAAAAGATAAGAAGAATCACCGAAAGGGGCTTTATGGAATGTACGATATGCAATCTGGTTTGCCCTTACGGAAAAAATGTTGACGAAAAAATAATCCCTGCAAAAAGAGGATTGACTTAAATTTATAATTTTGTAATTAAATCTTTTTTTATTTTAATTAATACAATTTATTTTATTTTAATATAATTTATTTTAGTTTAGTACAGTTTATTTTATTTTATTTTATTTTATTTATTTGTTATTAAATCAAAGGTCTGCTTAATTTCTGCTTTATTTCTTTATTTACTGTGCACTTATTCATTATAAGTTATTATTTATCAACTTCTCTACTTTATAATTTTTTTGAGAATTTTGATAAGAGAGATTTAATAAAAGTTCCCCCATTATAGATTAGAGGAACTTATCATGGGTTGGGGAGACGTAAAAAATCTTGTTGTTAAAACAATAGAAGCGTGGCTGGAAGATGATGCAAAAACATATAGTGCTGCACTGGCCTATTATTTTGTATTAAGCCTGCCTGCTTTGTTGTTATTTACTGTATCAATAGGCAGTATTTTCCTGAAGTCAGAGAATATCCAGAATACTATACTTAATAGTTTTGAAGGAACTGTTGATGAAAGTATAATAGAAATGATAAGAGTACTTTTTGAAAACATCCCTACATTCAATTCACTCTCAATAAGTGCATTAATTGCCTTTATACTGCTCCTGTGGAGTGCAAGTAACTTTTTCAGACAGCTTAAAAACTTTCTTGAAAAAGCCTGGAATATCAAACGTGCTGAATCTAACAGTATTAAAGATTTTGTAAGGGATGCAGTTTTATCTTTTCTAATTGTAATTTTCTTCGGAGGGCTTTTAGTAATAAGCATAATTATTGAAGGTATGCTCTATGAAATCTCTAAATATTCCCAGGGACTTTTGCCTTTTCCACCTCTAATCCCGGCTTATGCAGGTTCTGTAGCTTCTTTTTTTATCCTAGTTGCATTTTTTATGATTATCTACAGAATACTTCCCGATAAATCCTTTAACTTTAAAGCTATTTTTGTAGGGTCATTCGTAACAGTGACTCTTATAACAATAGGCAAATATATTTTAGGATTTTATCTTTCATACAGTAACCCTGCAAGTGTTTACGGGGCGATTGGTTCAATTATAGGCCTTTTCCTCTTATTATATTATTCTGCAATTATGATTACAATGGGCGCCGAATTCACGCAGGTTTATTCGCAAAATCAAGAAATATATATTTTAAAAGATGCATAAATTGTTTCAATGTTTATAGTTGCCTATTAAAGAGTCCTAATACTTTGTATTATTTTTCTTTTTCTATTATGTCATCAGGCCAATAATAACACCTTTCATACCCGGAAGTGCTTGGTGAATTACAACCAATGAACTGGCCTCAATAGTAATAAGCTGAAGAGTTTTTCTTGGAGAATTGATAAACTCTATTATTAAGTATATGTAATTTTCATTATTGCAAAAAAAGCGGTATTGTTAACTAAACATAGTTAACTCTTTATTTCTGTACTTCATTAATAGAATAACAGAGTATTTCAGCATTTGAAGACTTTTCGTATAACATTTTGTATTTCTTCTCAATCTTGCCAGAAAATGTCTTAATATGCTGTTGTATCCTTCAACAGTATATGTTTCTTTTTTAGATTGAGTATGATTTTTTTCTGGCATTCTGGAACAAACTCTGCATATGCCTTCCAGTGGTCTGTCCTGTTATCACCTTTCCAATCTTTTTCTTCTTTAATTTTTCCCAGAGTTGCTGTCCAGTTTCTGTTCCTCTATGGCCAAAAGAGCAGTTGGTGAACTTTTTCCCAACTCTATTAACAGCAATCCAGATCCAGCAATATTTTTTTTGTTATTTTTGTTAGCTATGTAAGTGTGCATCTCATCCAGTTCAACAATAGATATTTCATTTTCGCTTTTTAAATCTTCTAATTCCTGGCCAAATTTCTTTATCCATTTTTGGACAGAAACATGACTAACACCTAAAAATCTTCCTATAGAGCGAAATCCTAACCCTTCAAGATAGAGTTGCAGAGCCTGTCTCTTAACAGAAGTAGAGAAGGCAGTTGATTTTAGCTCTACTGAATAGTTTAGTTTTATCCACAAGCACGGCACTTGTAGCGTTGACGACCACCTATTAGACCATTCTTTTTATGATCGGGACTCTTACGGCGTGGACAGTTCATACTAAAATATATTTTCTAATACTATATATCTATACATCTATTTACCTACCAATGCCAAAAAGGTTTCTCAGAGAAGAAAAAGTCGAAATAGAGAAAAAGTAAAATAAAAATCTTAAATTTTATTTGTTGAGTATTGGGTAAACAACTTTTTTGAGGACTTCTATTTACTTTTCAGGATGCCAGTATTTCATATGTCTGGCATGAGTTTCTAGATAAGCTCCTTTTTCAAAGAAATGGTCATAAAACTCAACGTCCAGATGCTGGGCCTGTAAATAGGGCATAACAAAAATACTTGGTACTGTCCCCGGGAATTTCCCAAAATGATCAAAGATATACTGGGCCTGTAAAGCGACGCACTCTTTAAACTCTTCATTGTGAGGCTTTGCTCTGCTTCTTACAGTTCGGGTATCTCTGTAATATCCTGGAGTTTCAGGATGAAAAGGCCCACCTGGCCCGAATTTCCTTTCAGAAAGAACATCAACTGCCTGACGCATATTCTCATAATGAGGAGGGGTAAATCCTTCAAATATCCCCTGAAGTCCTGTAGGGTTTGGAAGAGCCCAGCGTTCATCCGTATCATAGCGGAATCCCAGGCCTGGTACCTCAGGATTGCCACTTGCTCCAAGAATAGCAAATGGATCCATTCCATTAAACATCCAGCCTCCAAGGCCTATTGCCTGCAGCATAAGCATGCCTGCATAACATGCAATAGAGAGTTCAGCCGTTACCTCTGAAAGGGACCACATCTCGAGAAAACTCAGAGGTAAAGGATTTTCTGTATCGACAAGTTTGTTGAATCTGTCAAGCCCTGCTATTTTCTCTCCATGTATATCATCGTAAAAACAAACTCCGTTCTGTGTATAATAACAGAGCTCTGCAAGTACATGCTGTGCAAGGTCCGCTACAGGGATAATAAGGGTCGTTCCTGGGTGGTTAGCCACCCAGGTATTGTGCGATTCTACATAAGGAGGCTCGGGAAGAATTTTCAATCTTCCATCTGCGATTTTACGGATTCTCGCCCTGTGGGCCTGAAGTAGCTCCTCTACCTCGAATATCCCTTTTTCGGAACGTTGTGCACATACAGGAGAATCTCGAGTCTCGAAAAAATAGACCCCTGTATCGTCAGTAAAAAATAATTCACTTGTATGAAAGCCTGCTGCAGAAGGAAAAGTTCGTCCCGCAGCGCTGCAAGCATAATTTGAAAGGTCAGGTGCATATCTTTCTCCCCGCATAATAAGATTATGCCACCCCGTGTTCCCAGCCGCTGCAGCCAGGACCAGCATTTGCTCTTTTTCCGTGAGCGTCAGAAGCTCATGTTTTGATTTGTATTTAAAATAGCCGTCGGGAATAGATGCTCCCATAAAAAAACGGCGTGCCCGTCTTCCGAAAAGTGCATCTACCAGCTTGAAATCAAGAACGCTATTAAAACCAGTCTGAGTGTTTTCTTCCATATCAATTCCCCTAAATAAGATATATAAAACAAGCTTTATATAACAACCTGAAATTCTCTTAGGTAATTAGGTGAATTCATAAGCTTAATTGTTGAATATAAAAATTTTAGTATGGAATTTTTTAGATCTTTTTTTGCATAATTTTTAGATTTATTTCAAATAAAAGAGAATTATTGACTGTAATTAAAAAATAAATGAATTATCCTTCACACATAGATTGATTTTTAAAAAAATAGATATATTGTTGGGGTTTTTTTGACTGGAAACAAATCAATGGGGTTGTATGCTGCCACTTCAATAGGGGTTGGAGCGATGATTGGGGCCGGAATTTTCTCTATTTTCGGAACCTCGGTAAAAATTTCTGGAAATGCAGTATATCTTTCTTTTATTATTGCAGGAATAGTCGCCCTTTTAAATGCCTATTCTTACGCAAAACTTGCTGTCAGATATCCATCTGCAGGTGGGTCTGTCGAATTTCTATTAAAAGGCTTGGGAGACGGAATTCTAAGCGGGGGATTTAACCTCCTACTCTGGATAAGCTACGTATTCTCTCTTGCGCTCTATTCTAAGGGCTTTTCAGCCTATGCGGTAACTTTCTTTCCTTCGGGTTCGGCACACATCTCGGAAAGAGTTTTCTCAGTTTTAATTATCCTGTTTTTTACTGCTATTAATTTTATAGGAGCAAAAGCTGTAGGAAAATCAGAAATAGTTATTGTTTCAATAAAAGTTGGTATACTCCTGTTTTTTGCGGTCGCAGGGATAACTTATATGGAGCCACAAAATCTTTCTGTCTCGGGTTGGCCGGCTTCTAAAGAAATATTTTTTGGAGCAGGCATTGTATTTCTTGCATATCAGGGCTTTGCATTAATTACAAATGCAGCAGAGGATATTTATAGTCCTGAAATTACCCTGCCAAGAGCTCTTTATTTAAGTGTTCTACTTGCTATTTTTATTTACGTAGTTGTGAGTTTTGCAGTAATAGGAAATCTTTCCATTCCTGAAATTGAGAATTCAAAAGATTATGCTCTTGCAGCGGCAGCAAAACCTTTCCTGGGATTATTAGGTTTCAAAATTATGGCCCTTGCTGCTCTCTTTTCTACTTCTTCTGCAATTAATGCGTCTCTTTATGGAGGAGCAAATGTCAGTTATCTTCTTGCAAAAGAAGGAAGTCTGCCTCAGGTATTTGAAAGAAAAATTTGGAAAAAAGCTACAGAAGGACTGTTCATTACATCAGGCCTTGTTATCCTTTTTGCTAATTTTCTCCCACTTGAAGAAATAGGTATACTTTCAAGCGCCTCGTTATTACTCCTTTATATTGCCGTTAACATTTCTCATCTGCGGCTCCTGAAAGAAACCGGAGCAAAAGCCTGGATTATCTGGGCCTCACTTTTAAGCAGCTTTCTTTTCCTTGGAGTAGTTATATATTATGAATTTTTAAATTCAAAATTTATTCTGGAGCTGCTTATAATTATAATTTCTTTATGTTTCTTTGTAGAATGGATTTACAGGAAGATCTCAGCTAGGGAGATAAAAGAAAGAACAAGATAAATATACAAATAAATTAAGATGCAAATAATCAAAGAAGTAAATATATCAAGATGGAAATAAGTTAGATATCGATTAATTAAAATAAAAATAGCTAATATAAAAAATAAGTTAAGTATCTGAATAAACTGCAATAACACTCAAATTCATGAAAATTAATAAAATTTACTTAGACAATATAAAGAAAGCAAATATAATACCTAAACTTGCGAAATCTCCTTAATTTTCAAATCGATTTTTACTCAACAAAATATATTTTCTAGATTTTTTTTATCAGCCAGACTTAATTAACCAGATTTGGTTAATCATATTTAATTCCTTTATTAATTTTTCATAAAAAACCACATTAATCTTTATATCAATAAATTTATATAATAATAAAGTGTATTATAATACAGGGCATCTGAAAATCCTTTTTCTTAAACACCCAAACCAGTTTCTAACCCCCAAATCCCAAAAAATTGCCAAATATCAGATGCCCTCTCTCCTATTAGTTTTTAAATCATTATTAATCCTTATTTTTCTAACTATTTTTCAGGGCTCGATATTGTTAATATTTCTTTAGAAGAGCATTCTTTTTTATTTAATATTTCTTTTACTTACTTAAAAAATTTCCAGAATAAATGCTACAACTCTAAAGATCTTTGAGTTTAACTTACCAAAAAGATTATCTTTATACAAACCTAATTCGTTGCATGCCTACCTTTCCTATCAAAACTGAAAGAATGTACCTGATTCCTGCTACAGTGAAACTTTATCTTCTAGAACTTCATGATCGGGAGGGTTTTGCTTCTACTCTCAGAGCTAAAGTACCTGAGACATGGCCTCCCGATCAAATAACTTCTGAAGTAATTGAGGAATTTATAAGCAGAATGAAAGCCAGGGATAGGAAGGTCTGGAGTTTTTACTGGCTTTTGTGCAGGCAGGAATCCGAAGTTCCTATCCTTATAGGAAATGGAGGCTTTCTCTGCCATAATAATGAAATTTTAGAGTTAGGATATTCTGTACTTTCCGAATACCAGAAAAAAGGATATGCAACAGAAGCTGTCAGATCAATGCTTAAGTGGGCTTTTCCCAATCTAAAAAAAGATAAAATAATAGCTTATACTTACCCTCACCTTAACGCATCAATTCGAGTGCTGGAAAAAAACGGCTTTATATTTAGAGGAAAAACACACAATGAAAGTATGTTGATATACGAGCTCCTGAATAAAAATACATCTTCTGGTTCAATATTTAAAAATGATAAGTAAAAAAAGTTTTTATTTAGATATAATTAAAGAGTGAGGCTATCCCAAAATCCATTTTTACCTATTAATTCTAATTTCTCAAAATTACTTCTGTTATCAGGAGCACAGTTGATAATCTCGAACACAGGATTAAGAGCAATAATTTTGAGTTTTGGGATGGGCTCAGTATCAAAATAAAAATTAAACTGAATAGAAATAAAATTAAAACAAAACCTGAAAATTTATATACTTAAAGTTATATATTAATACGTATTTATATATTAATACATATTTATATATTAAGGGCATCTGCTATATCCTCCTTTATACCCAAATTAAAGCTACTCTCCTCTCCCTTGCGGATGCCTACTCTCATTTTTTAGTATTTCTACATCATTAAAAGAAATTCCAAGTTCCTAGATCCTTTTTACTTCTTTCAGAAATTTCAATATGAGTTAGGGGTAACAAGGCTGTTTTAGTTGAGAATTTAATCTTGAAAAATAATCTTGAAAAATAATTTTGTCTTAGAGGCTGTCTTAAAATTCAAAACATTTCTACAATTGGATAATTAGCACCATAACTTCAAATTCAGATAGTAAATTTATTACATCTGACTCAATCGCTATATATGTAAAATCAAAAACATTAGACATCATGAAAGAAATTTACACTCAACGTATTTAACGGTTTAATCCATCGATTTGCAGTTTAAATGCGTAATTCCTGTTTCAATTGTAGAATTAAATTTAATTTTAAGACACGCTCTTAGTCTCCAAATATAAATAAAAAATTCAGATAAAAGCTTTACCGTACAAGATCTCCTGAATAGCTAAGCTAAATCATTGTATAACCTACATATATTGGCTTATAAAAAAATATCCAGAGATCTATAGAATGTTAAAAAGCCAGCGATTTCTTTAATACTTTTTACAAACAATGTTATTCTTACTATATTTTTACATATTAAGTAAATAATAAAATAAATGATATTGAATAGAATAGAGTAAAATTTAGATATTCAATGGCACCAGGGAGACAAGATTTTGACAGAAAATCCATTACAG
>JBNAKO010000183.1:0-12864 GCA_049706495.1 Methanosarcina sp.
CTTTCCAAACTTAATGCATTTGATTTTGTAGTTACAGTTGCTCTTGGGTCTACTTTCGGCTCTATGATACTTAATAAAAGCATCGCACTTGCAGATGGGATTCTGGGTTTTGCAGTCCTTATAGGTGGACAATACATAGTTAGCTGGTTAGCTGTAAGATCAGATGCTGTTAAAAAAATAATAAAAAATGAGCCATCCCTTCTGTATTATAATGGACAGTATCTTATGGATGCGCTGAATCGCTCTAGAGTTGTTAAAGGTGAAATAGAGCAGTCTGTAAGGAATCAGGGATACGCCAATCTGGAAAATGTAGAGGCTATTGTTATTGAAACTGATGGCAGCTTCTCAATCATAAGTAAATCAGAGAAGAAAGATGAAGAACTGAATATTGTTGGGATAAAAGTTTAAGAACAGGCCATATAGTTTTTGCTAATTATGAGAGAGTAGAGAAGGCATTTTTATAGTTTAGAGCCTCCCTGCGAACTTATATCAAAACTGGAATCTTTTTCGGTTTTTTTATCTGACCTGACCTTTTTTCGGGACGTAGCAATTGACTCCCTTTCTTCTATTGGAGGAATACTCAAGATATGAAGCTGTGGGGATTTTATGCCTTCTTTCTTGAATTCGATCCAGGCCCTTGTGTGCACATCGGATTCAAACTCAAATTCATCCCTGAGATCATTGACATAAGCTTTTGCTCGTAGTCTCGTATAAAAGGGAAGGGCTTTATGAAGCATAATAACAGGACTGTTCTCGGAGATATAAATATATTTAGAGCTCACTACTGCTTCTCTTAACACTCTCAGTGCAGTTTCTATATCGGACTCCGATGCGATATATAGGTCGATCACAACCATCATCTCCGAAGCCCCATAGTTTCCACTTGCAATAGTTTCATTAAAAATCAGACTGTTCGGAGCTGTAACAGTATTATCGTCCGGGGTAACCAATTTTGTCGCCCTTAACCCTATATCAGTAACCTCGCCATAATAATTTCCAATGCTAATTTTGTCCCCCACCTGGTAAGGCTTTTCAAAGGTAATTACAATTCCGCCGACAACGTCTGCAAAAAGATCTTTTAACCCAAAACCGATGGCTGCACCAATAAGTCCTGTCAGGAGAAAAAGTTCTGGCCCGAATATATTTAGTATTTCCACAAGGAAATAATACAAAGCAATAATGTAGATTGTAAACTTTATTGCAGGAATTACCATTTTTACTTTTATTCTGCCACTACGGCTCAACTTTTCAGAAAATTTTGATAATAAGGCGGCAATTATTCTCCCAAATAAATACGCGACAACAAAAATTAGAATCATTTTTATAATTGTTTGGGTTTCTATAGATGTAATGGTCTCCAGAAGCTGCTCCCGAGTTGAGTTTACAGTCTCATTTACAGTACTATTTACACTGTTCCCGTCTACCATTTACCATACCAGCCTTAGTTTTTCCAGATAAGCAATAACACTCCGCAGAGCTTCGGGTCTGACTCGAAACGAATTCTCTTCGCTCTCAAAAATTAGCTCCTGATTTAAGAGTTGAAAGAGAGCTTCACCCGTTCTTAATGCAGAACCTGTCATCTCGGTTATCTCACTCTTCTTCAGGCCCTGGTATGAGAGAATAAGGCTTAGAACATAAGCTTCCTCTTGTTCAAGTTCTATATCATAAGAAAAGTTGCCTATATTTTCCAGTTTCATGTGAGGATAGTCAAGTCCTAATTCCCAGATCCTTTGTGCAACACCAGGATTACCTTTTGATTCTAAGCCAATTTTTTCAAATACTCTATCTTCAGCAGTCTTTTTTCCTTTCCCCTCTTCTCCCTTCTCATTTAGAAAGCGTCTCTTAAGATAATTAATATTTATTCTCAGGATCGGGATTGAAAGTTTCCTGCCCAGAGAAGCCAGCTCAAGTGGATATTCTGATTTATATATTAAAGGTTCTTCTTCAGCTTCCCCACCATTATTAAATATAATTTCTCCCTCTTCATATTTTTGAAGAATAAGGGATTTGAGATCCTCTTTTTCGAGAGCAGGGATGACGACCTGTACTGGGAAATACTTTCCAATCTCGAAGGCCTGGTCTAGGTATTTCCAGGAATAAATATTCCAGGCAGTAATGAATATCCTGTCCTGGGAACTGATCATCTCTAGAAACTCATAAAGTAAATCAAAACCACCGGGTTTCCTTATGTACAGAAAGTGACAGTTATCCAGAAGTACGACTCTGTTTGTATCTTCAGGTAGGGAAATTTCCTTTTTATCCCGAACAATTTCGGAAAAAAAGATTTTTGTCACCCTGTTTAAGTTAAGTTTCTCAATCTCATTAATCAGAGTGGTTTTTCCGCCGAGAATTCCGGCTAAAATAGCCACATTGAGTTTTTTCCCTACTTCAAAATCAGCAATTGCTGTCTGGATTTCCCCGATTTCCTCCCGTAGACCCAGAATCTCGCTAAAACCTTTTTCATCGGTTGTCACTTTGAGCCCCCACACTCCCAATCTTATATTTAATATATTATACTAAATACGTACCGCATAAGTTTGAGGATACATTCATCAGACTCAATTCTAAGAATCGGACGTCTCAAAGAATATTACGATCAAAAGGAATGTAGTAGTGGTAAGGCAGATTGTACAAAAAGGTGTCTTTTGTTGGAGATATCTTTTATAAAATGGGATCTATGATTTATCATGGAATTCTTTCCAACGATCTTATCTGCTCTCATTTTAGCATTGACTAATTTTGTTGGTATTTTATTACCGATTAAAAATTATGTGCCTCGTAAATGGTGGCTTTCTTTTTCAGGAGGGGTTACTGTTGCATATGTGTACATCCATTTAATCCCTGAACTTCATGATATAGCAGATATTGCCGGAACCTCTATTACTTTTTCATTAACTTTGCTTGGAACGATAATTTATTTTGGAGCTGCAAAGTTCGTTAAACAATCAAAGGGCACTCCTGATTCTGGATTTGCTTTTTTAATTCAAATGATGACCCTTATCCCGTATTTTTTTATTCTCGGATATTTCCTTGAGCGGTTAAGTACTCTAATCTCGCTTGCTTCATATACCGCAGCTATAGGGATACATCTAATTGGATTTGGTTATGACCTGAAAGAGGATCACAAGGAAAAATATACACATCAAACTGCCGGTACTCTTGCGATAGTTCTTATTATTGGAACGATTGTAAGCTATCTGTATAAGTTTAATGAGCTTACAATGAGCCTCCTGCTGGCATTCCTAACTGGGGGTATATTGCTCAATAGTATCAAAGAAGAGATCCCTTCTGTAAATCAAAGCCGATTCTTCGCATTTGCTGCCGGGGCAATTTTAACAGGGGTTTTGCTTTTGCTTGGGCTTTAAATTTTTATTTATATCTAAAATAAGACATTCGTTTACTATTTCTGCTGGTTTCATATTCTTATATACTTTTTGAGAATAGTTTAATCAAAACTGAAAACTATTTCCTTAAAAATAACTCTCTTATAAATTGCATTCTTAAACAGGTTGATTGTAAAAAATAAAGGAAAAAATAAAAGAAAGTAAGAAGGTATAAGTAAAACTCTTCTCTGCGTAAATTAAGTTGCTCTGCCTCCTCTGCAGAAATGATGATTCGGAGACGCATCTTTTAAATCGTATTCTTTCCAGACTTCACATGAGCCGCAAATACATGGTTTTTCAAAATCAAGGCCCCCGCATGTAGCTCTACCTTCGGAGCAGTAAATGCCAGGGAAATCTTCAGGATCAGGAACCTCACCTGCTCGTATGTTCTCAACAATTTCATCGAAATGTTCAATTTTATCTTTTACACACTGGCTGTTAGCCTGCACCGGGCAATCAGGACATTTGCACCTATCAATGTTTTCTGCTGTATAGGGAACCAGGAAATTAGTTCCTCTTTCAAAGGTAACATTCCTATCTCGTGGCGTTGCGGAGTTCTTCTGTTCAGTTGTATCTCTTCCCATATTCTATTATCCCCAAAATAATATTTCAATAATTAACTAAATACTCGAATTACTTAACTTAATGTTCCGATTAATTCCTCTATCTGGTTTCGGTTTCAGGAAATAAAAGTGTTTTCAGTTCCGGGAAGAATACACAGTTAAGAGAACAAACATATTTTATAGAGTAATAGAGTAAAATAGAATATCAGAACCGTACTTCTTAATTATTATTAAGTATTACTTTTCACGATATTATGTGTTAAAAGGTAATAATAAACTGTTGGGTGTATTCTAAAAAAATAACAGTACTGTAGTTTTTTGTATTTTTGTATTATCTGAAGGCAAGAACCAGCTTTTAAGAATTTAAAAACTTAGACGATTCTATTCCCTTTTAAGCTTTTTTAAGAAATAGAGGATTAATACCATAATAGTTAATAGAAAAAAATCAGTTGTACAGCCTCTTTTAAAATCTCTTCTTGGTTTCTGCCACTTTTTAAAGGCTTTACATGGCGAATGTTAATCCCAATTGGGAACTGAATCCTTTTAATGAATTAAAATTTAAATCAAATAATGCTAAGATCATTAAATTTTGGCAGAGAGTCATGTGTGCTTACTTAGTATCAAATCAGTGCTATCAGTGAAAACTAAGAATCTAAAATGCATGCTTTTTAAATAAATTCAATTAGGTAAATTTATATGCATAATTATTGAGAAGTATTATGAACATCGATAATAAAAATATGGATGTCTGTAAAGAAATAGAGGATTTTGACAATATATTTGAGCCAAAATTAACTTTTTCAGACGAATTAAAGAATAAGTTAGATGGATATATAGATATTTCGTCTGGATGGGAATTTATAGCATGTTGTGCCAGAAGAATAATAATATGCGATAGAGAATTAGACTTAGATTTAGCTTTAGAAATAATAGAGAAAAGTATGGATAAATTTGAAAAACTTTCTCAACATGAAATAAATAATTTTGAATATATTAGATATCTTAATTCGTGCGCTCTTATTTATTATAGATGTGGAAATTATTCCCAAGCTTTAAAATATCTTAACAAAGCTCTTGAAATGAGTAATGAAGTTAAAGTTCTCATCCCAGATTTGAAAAGTAATATAATAAGAACTAGATTTGAGTTTGATAATCAGGTTTTATCTGAAACTTCAGATATATCTGAAGTTCAAATGTGGGAAATAAAATCAGAAGAATATATTCGAGAATACTGCGAGGAAATCAAATTATATGAGAAGTTGGATGTAAGTAAATTATCCACTAATTTAATATTATACATACAAGGAATGGCAAGCTTATATCATAATTTAGCTGAAACTTATAAATCTATTTTCAATTCAATAAATACAATAATAGAAAAAAATAAAGACAAAAAATTACCTGCTGAAAAATTACTAACTTACGATCAAGAAAAAATTATGAGAAAAAAACGTGATAATTATCTTTTAAAAGCTAAAAAAGCCAATGAAATTTCATTAAATTATGGGAAGGAAAAAGATGTTTATCGTGAATTGCAATCAAAAAATGCTTTAATAACAATTTATGATAAATATAACAAAATTAATTCAACAACTAAATACAATGAGACCATCGATGCATATGAAAAAGATATTTTGAGCGGTAATTGGAAACGCGGAAGACAGATGGTCTATCAAAAAAAGATACAAAATTTAGATAAACAAATAGAAGTTCAAAACATTATAGATAAGGATGATTTTAACCTAGATCTAAGTTTTAATGATAAAATAGGTTTACTATATAATTATGAATCTTTAAAATCATTTTTAGTCAAAAATGAGAAGAAAAATATTGAACTTTTTGATAGAAAAGGAAAAAAAATAGACTTATTACACATAGCCTATCGAAAAATAGATATCGCAGAAAAATTAAGAAATATATTTACTTTTTTACTTTACAGAAGACAAGTTTCGAGATTAATACGAGATGACATATTTCTTATCAGTAAAAAATTATTAGACGAAAATAAAATTGATGAGGTTATAGAATTAAACGAAAATTATAATTGTCGTAGTTTATATGAAATGGCAGAGCTTAGTAACCAAGGGAAATTAATTCCAAGAGATGACCAGATTAACAAAATAGATGTATTAAAAAATGAACTTTTTAATCAAATGCAACTGCAGGCAAAAGAAGAAAGTGAGAAAAGAATTAAAGAAGGTTTGCCTTTAAGTAAAAAGCTATCAACATCATTGTCTACAAAGAGTAATTTAAGTTGCTTTAATTTAGTTTCAGCATATGACGAGATCTTAAAATCAGCCGAAATAAGCATTGACTGCGAGTTTCAAAACCAAGAGTTGATTAAAAATTTAAAAATTAGGCTTAAAAAAATACCTAGTACCCTAATAGTGAAATTTTTAATTATTGAAAATAGAAATAAACATTATGTGCAAATTTTCTTTATAACAAAAGACGAAGAAATACATATGGAAACATTTGATAATGAATTAAATATATTAGATGATATCAAAAACGAAATAAAAAAATTTGATGATGAAATAGAAAACAAGATTAATCAAAATTTAAAATTACTAATGGGCAAATTAAATAACAGTATTAACTTTTCAAAATTTATAAAAGATCATCATATAAAAAATATATTTTTTATTCCTGATGGAGAGCTCTTTAAATTTCCATTACATATACTAAATGAAGAGGGTGATGATCTCAGAAAGAATTACAATGTATATTATTCTCCTTCTATTACATATCTCCTAAAGAAAACAAAAGAAAAACCAAAGCAAAAAAATGCCAGATACCTATGGCTATCTTCTCCTTATAATAATTATAACAACTTATGTTCAGAAAAACCACATTTATCCACACTTCCTTTAGATTTTAAGAATAATAATAACATCTTGTTGGAATGTAAAGATGCAAATCTAGATAAGTTTAATAGTTATACAAAAAATAATGAATACACTCATCTATGTATATCTACTCACTGCAGCTATAATGACAACATAATAACGGCTTATGCAACTGCAATTATTCTTCATAATTCTCTAATAACACCTTATGATTTCATAATAAGGGAACATAAATTTAATAATTTAATTAATGTTTTTATTGGAGCTTGTAGTGGCGGTCTATGTAAATACACGAATGAGAATGAAGTTATTGGATTAGTTACTTTTTTGCTATCACAAAATATTAAATCTGTTGTAGCTCCAATATGGACTATCTCTGAACTCACACACAATATTTTTATTAAAAGTGTTGAGGAGAATCTTGATTATAATAAAGATGAGATATGGGATTTATCACGTTTAGTTAAAAGTGCAGATCAGTATGACAATCTTTTCATTAGCCAGTTTATTCAATATACTGATTTAGAAGCAGTAGAAAAGGAGAATTAAAATGACAGACGAACATTTAACTATAACACAAAAGGAATATTATGATTTCATAGATAGACTAAAAAATGAAGGAAATAAGGACACTAAAGATAATTTTCTAAAGTTGCTAGAAATTTTGTTAATAGCAGATAAAAATCTGTATTCTGATATAATCGAAGCGGATCCTGAAGATTTAATTAATATAAGAGATGACATTAAGGAAAAAATACCTCGTGGCACACTTGCTATTACTACAGACCCCCATATTTTATTAAGCAACATAGAGATAGCATTGGTGACTTTAAAATTATTTGCTTCAATCAACCCTTCTATTAATATAAATGTCATAGAATATGTATATGGTAATTTGGATGCTTTCAACTTACAAATATATAATTTTATAAAAGATATAGCACAGGATTCTATAAAAGATGTAGTCACATACTATATAATAAAAATGTGGGATAAAACGAGGTAGTCTTATGAAAAAAAAGATTCTCCTTGATAGTAAAGAGGAAGAAAACATTTCTAATAATGGTATCTCTACGGTGTACGGATGGAAATCTGATCTTAAAGAAGGGATTGTTTTTAAAAACGAAAATCTTGGTGTGACTATATATAGGTTTGCTGTTTTAGAGGAGGATGACACTTTTCAATACGATACGTTTGGTATAGAACAAAGAAATAGCAATTGTGTATCTATTGTTGTTAACCAAGAGGATAAAATTTGTTTATTAAAAGAATATCGTTTTATGCCAAAAAAATATTTTTTGAGTTGTCCCCGTGGATTCGCAAATTTTGATGGAGAAAGCAGATATAATTGTTCTTTAAGAGAGATGAAAGAGGAAATTGGTAATTATGAATTAATTGATTCTATTGACTTGGGTGATTTATATCAGGATACTGCATTTTATATCTCTTCAATGGGAGTCAAATTAGTAAAAATAAGAATGGATAATTTAAATGTTTTGAATGATTTACAAAAATCAGAGGATATTGAAGGTATTTCATTTTATTCAGTAGGAGAAGTTAAAAATATGATTAAAAAAGAAGAGATAGTTTGTGGTATTACTCTAGGTGCACTTGCAAAATACTTTGCTTATCTTGATTCTTGAGATTTTTTCCAAAAAATAGAAATTTAAGCTCTGTAGAAAACTACCTAAATCAATTTTAAGGGATTAAAATGAATGATTAAAAACATATAAAGCCATTAGGTCTAAATTAATTGATGTTTTTCATTTTAATTGTTTCTATTGAGTCTAATTATAACACAAACTGCAAAAATATTATTTTTTCCTCAGAATCTTATTTATTTCATTAAGTATTACTTTTCGATTCACTCTGGGAAAATTGGATGAGTTTAATAACTCATTTACAATATTCCCTAGATTTATGATCTGAAGATGTATTAAGTTCAATTAGAATTTAAAAAACAGTTTAAATGGACCAATAGATAGTAAAATAAATAGCCAGGGTATTCTTCAGAAATAACTTATTATTTATTTCTGTACTGTGAGATCTGGAATTTGTTCATATCCGGTCAATTCTGACTCTTCGTTTAATTTTAATTAATTTACTAATTTATTAATTCATTAATTTATTTGATTTTTAGTTCCTATCTAGTCTTATTTATTTTTTCTGATAAATTATTATCCTCGATAATCTCCGGTATTTTTAGTATTTTCTGAATCGTTTAATTTCAGTATGTATTTATGTTTTAGATTACATATTTTTAAAAAGTAATAATAAAAAGTGTAAATAAGGGAGGAATAATTGCAATGATATCGAGAATGACGTCCCCGGAACGTATGGCTGCTTTGATTTCAGGCCAGAAGCCTGACCGGGTGCCGGTAATTCCATTTATTGAAGGATATGCTGCGAAAATTACAGGAATATCCCTTGGAGATTTTTATGCGGATGGAGACAAGTGTTTTGAAGCCCAGTTTGCTTCTATGCGGCTTCATGGGTACGAACAGACCCCAATGTACGGATATGCTTCTTGTGGAGCCTGGGAATTTGGAGGAGAAATCGGTTTTCCTTATGGAAAAGGACAGGGGGCGCCTTTTGTAAAAAGACATCCTGTTAAAACAGTAGAGGATATTGAAAAGCTTGAAGTGCCTGATTTTGAGAGAGAATTGCCTGGGGCATACAAAATAGCAGACAGAGTGGCTGAACGCTGTTTTGAACTTGGGATGCCTGTGACTATCCAGACAGGAAGTAATTTTACAGGAGCTTCTGTTGTTGCGGACACCTCTGAATTTTTGACCTGGCTTATTATGGAACCGAAAGCTGTGCATCTCCTGCTTGATAAAGTAAGTGATATGTTTATAAATGCACTTGATTATTTTGCAAATAAATACGGGTCAGAGAGCCTGCTTCCTTTTGACGGAGGACCTTCGGAATCGAATAATATGATCCCCCCTCAAATGTTTGAGGAATTTGTGTATCCGTACCTGAAAAAAGTCCATATGCATGTAAAGGAATTAGGAATCCATGCCATGCTTATGCATCCCTGTGCTAACCAGAACCTTAATCTTCCATACTATGTAAAACTAAGAGAAGAAATGAATTGGTCCGGGAAATATTTCTGGCTTTTTGGGCCGGAAACTCCTATAAAGGCCCAGATACAGGCTTTTGGAGCATATGATATAATTTGTGGCAATATTAATCCTCCACTCTTCTTAACAAGTTCATATGAAGAAATTCTGGAAATTTGCAGGCAAAATATTCAAGAAGGGATGCAGGCACCTTCTGGATATATACTTTCTCCAGGCTGCGAGTTCCCGGTTAATGCTCCGCCTATAAAATTAATGGCAATGATGGATGCAGCCGAAAAATACGGCAGATATGAATAAACATAATAGAAAGACCGAAAATATAAACTAAATGATTTTAGAAGATCTGAAAATAGAAACTAAGAAGTTAACCTCGAGTAAAATATAGAGAATAAAAAGGGCAATAAAGTGAACGTTTAAACAAGTTTCAGGCTCTGAATTACTAAAAAGAGTGGTATGAAATTTATAGAGATATTCTTTTTCATCTCTATTTTTCTCTTTTCATTATTTTATCTCAAATTTAATTAGACGTTAATAAAACTTTTAAATTTTTAGTACCTTAATTGAATTATATGGCAGAAGGTTCAATTGAGGTTTTTGAAGTAACAAGGATGCTTATAGCCGATGCTCCCTGGCATTTTTTAGCTGAAGTAATTGTCAGATCAGCGTTCATGTTTATTTTTGCGTTGGTTATTATGCGTTTCTTAGGAAGAAGGGCAATTCATCAACTTACATCCTTTGATCTTTTACTTATCATTGCTCTGGGTTCGGCCATGGGAGATCCTATGATTTATCCAGATGTTGCTATTTTATGGTCTGTTTTTGGAATTACAACCATTATGATACTTTACAGAATACAAACAGCCTTAGTAAACAGGTTTCCTAAATATGAAGACATAACTGAAGGAAAACCTCTCAGGATTATAACTCAGGGAATTCTGGATGCAAAAAGGGTTGAAAAACATACCCCTACCCAGGATGAAATTTTTCTTTTATTAAGAAATAAAGGAATTCGGACTCTGGGGGAAATTGAGACTGCTTATCTTGAAAGAGATGGAAGTATAAGTGTATTTAAACTTCCAGCTAATAAACAAAAACCCGGCTTACCCACAATTTCTGAAGATATGATTGAAGAATGGAAACCCCATAACGCAGGTGAAAATGCCAAAGAAGCAGGTTTTTATTCCTGCTATAAGACAGGGGAAACTATCTGGGTGGAAAAAGGAGACCTGTTCCCTGAATGTAAAGGTGATATATGGGTGAGTTCTGTAGAAGCCTGATATCCTATATTTTAATAAAAAATGTTAAAATGAGCTAAAATAATATTTTAAAATGATACTTTCTTTATAAATTGAGATTATTGGTTATGTATTTATATTCTAACAGAAATAATACATGGTTAGACCTCGAAGGAGGGGGGAATTATATGGAAACACTTTATGATAGATTAATTCAGGAACACCAGATGGTAGCTGACCTTTTCCAGCAGGCATTGCGTGACAACTCAAAACAAACTCTTCTTAAAATAAGGCAGATGCTGGATCCTCATATGGCAGGTGAAGAAGAAATCTTCTATCCGAAACTTGAGGAGAAAGAAGATTTAAAAGAACTCGCTGAGCACGCATATGAAGAACACGACGAAGCAAGATCCTTAATGAAAGAAGTCGAAAGCATGGAACCCGGGGAAAAAGACTGGACTTCTAAACTTCAGGAGCTTCAAAAGAGCGTACAGCACCATGTGCAGGAAGAAGAAACAAAGGTGTTCCCTGCAGCTCAAAAAGTTTTTAGCGACGACCAGGCTCAGAAGATGGCCCAGCAGTATATGGAATTTAAGAAAAGTTCCATGCAGGCCGCTATGAAATAATAGTAAAAATTAATATAATGTAGAATATTGAGAAAAGGAGTTACCGGCTTATACTCGTCTTTCTTAATAAATCGGTTCTCTTTGTTCTCTTTTTTCAACTTTTTTATTCACATATATCTGTTTAATTACATTTTCCTTACTTCAAGGGGGGAGTTTATGGATACAATTTATGATATTTTGAGTAAAGAACATCAAATTTTAATTGGGATGTTCAACGAAGCTATGATTACCGGGTCAAAAGAGGCCCTTTTTAGAATAAAAGCCGAAATTGATCCTCATATGGCAGGCGAAGAGAAATTCTTCTATCCTCGGCTTGAAGAAAAAGAAGAATCTGAGGGTATTGCTCATAAAGCTAATATTGAACACAATGAAGCAAAAGCCCTGATGATCGAAATGGAAGGTATGCAAGAGGGCGATGAAAACTGGGCTATAATGCTCAAGGAATTAAAAGATGTCATAATGCATCATATTAATGAAGAAAATGAGGTGTTTAAAGTATTCAGCAGAGTTTTGAGCCGTGAGGAAACAGAAGAGATTGCTCAAAAATACCTTGAATTCAAAAGGAATTATACTGCTAAAATGGAAACAGGGCAATCCTTAGCGTAAGTAAAAATAAATTAGGACTTACGCAGTTGAACTGAATAATCAATGGAGTTAAACCTTTTCCTGTCTAAAACATGGATTAATAGTGGTGTCTACCGATCCTGATTTCGAATCTCAGGTGTGTAAGTCCTATAAATGTATTATAAACAGAAATAATGTTATTTTGATTTCGTTTTTTCAAATGAGTACCCTTCTTCTTTTATTTCCAATTCTTCTTAACTACTCTAAACTCTTTTTAGTTCTTTTGTGTTTGCTGAGCTCTATCTGTGTCTTTTATTTTAATCTTTAGTTATCTTTATTTAATTCTTTTTATTTGTTTTAGGGAATAACTCCGGCAGAGCTTAATTTTTCGATATATTCTGAGGCAAATTTTTGAAAATCTTTAGCTTCGATTACAGGAAAGACCTCAACCTTGCATATACCGGTAAATGGAAAATTGTAAGCCATGTAGTCTTCAATTGTTTCTATATTGTACAAAGTGAAGGCTCGTCCACCACCGGCATCAAACCACTGGTTAAT
>JBNAKO010000184.1:0-13146 GCA_049706495.1 Methanosarcina sp.
CGGCAATATCGATGCTCTTTTTCTCTTCTGTAACCCACGGAAGGTCAAGCATAAGGTCCAGGTAATTTCGAATATACGAGCTCTCAGGGTTGTGATTTCCACCGGTTTCAAGCTTTTTGAGTTCCTCGAAAGCTTTCTTTTTTACCTCTGGAGGCATATTTGAATTTTCGATCCTGTCTCTATAGTTGTTCTCTCCTGAGCTGCAGCCATCGCCTCCATTGAGTTCTTCCTGGATTATCTTGAGCTGCTCTCTGAGCATTGCCTCTCTGTTAGACTTGTTTATTTTATCAGTAACTTTTTTGGCCATTTCAATCTGTATGTTGATGTTTTCTCTCTGTTTAGTCAGAATATGAAGGAATGTAAGGTACCTTTCACGGACGGAAGATATTTCCAGAAGTGCCTGTTTTTCTGAGGTTTTAATCGGGATATATGGCATAACGTATCCGATTATCTGGTCAGCTGACTCCATTTTCTCAATTGGCTTTGTAAATTGGTCAGACCCCTGGAAACGTTTACTTATTTCCTGGATTGTCTTTTTTATGTTTTCCTGCAGTTCGGCCTGGAAATCTTCATCAAGATCCGGGATATCGTGGATAGGCTTATAGATTGCAGTAAATATTCCGTCTTTTTCGGATAGAGATAGCATTTCTACCTTTTGAATAGCCTTTGCAATTACGAGATATCCTTCATCAGCAGGCTGTACAAAGGTAATCCTGAGCAGATTTCCTGTTTTATACAGGGTATCTTCTGAGATTTCGGTATTCTTTGTATCGTTTTTCAGTGTTAGCCCGATCGCAAATGCACATTCGGAGTTCTTTATCTCGTTTGAGAGAATTTCTCCGATGGCTTTGTCAACCAGAAATTTTGTCCGGCTGCTAGGATAAACCACTATCTCTGAAAGGGGTATTACAATTTTCTCTTTGTTTTCATAGTTTTTTTCTGAAGACATCATCATCATCCAAATTATTTTCCAAATTATTTAGTTTTAATTTCCCTAACTATTTCCCGGGCAAAAAAATTATACAAAATTATTTTACTTTTTTCAAAATTTCAATAAGGGTGTCAATCTCTTTTTCATTCAGGGAATCAGCAATCTTCTCAATAACCTGCAATAGAGCGTTATTCTCCGCATTGGCAATTTTCCGCCCTTTTTCTGTAAGGCGAATATAAAAAATTCTGCCATCATCTGTGGACTTTTCTCTATAGACACACTCCATTTTAGTAAATTTGTTAATTGTCTCTGTAATTGTAGGTTTTGAATTTTTAGTAAGCCTGGCAAGCCTACTGAATGTCACTTCATCATTTTTGTCAATTAATTTCAGATATCCTATTTGCTTTAAAGTAATATCTGAGACCCCGCATTCTGATAAAATGCTGCAAGAGCACTCGCTTTTGATTCTAATCAAATTTTCAAAAACAATAAATAAATGCTCTCTTTTTTCCTTCATGTTCGATCCGCTCTGTTAGTTAGGCTTACCCTAATTATATACTTTTTGGTCGTTTCAATTTTAAGTTTACAAAACCGTAATCTACTTTTAACTGTAAGTTGCTCTTTTCTATAAACAATTTTTATAATAACGACTATTATAATTCACAAATCTGAAACCGGTTATTAAATAAGGCAGGAGAGAAATGTAGAAAAATTTGGATAGGTGAGTAAAATGCATGTAACTAAAAAATTATAATTCGTAATGAATTTTGAAAATATATTCAGGTATAATAAATTTTAAGCTTAATATAAAAATAATAAAATGTAAAGAATGAAGCCTTAAATGTTAATAAAAGTGTTTAAACTAGCTTTTTAAAGCCAGAGAGTAACATGGGAAAATATCAGGCTATATTTAGCTCTAGTCCAAATTAGTGAAGATTTACTGATACTGTAAATGAATAATAATTTGATAAAGCACAGATTGAGGTTAATCTGAAGAAATTTTAAGCATTCATTAAGTTAATTCTTATATTAAGTTAATTCTTATTTCGACTTCTTCTTTCTTATGAAAGGTTTTCATGTTTCTAATTTAAATTTTAATATTTAATCTCTTCTCCATTAATTAATAAATTTTTAATCAGGGCGTTTCCATGCTTATCGATAGCGACTTTTACAGTAACGTTCTTTTCTCCTGTCCCCTGATCCCTTTCTATTTCTAATCCTTTGCCTTCAGGTACAAAATAGCTCTCAATCCCATAATCTACTCTAAGCTCTTCAATATCTGCATCTCCTATCATATTCCCGGCTTCATCAACATTCCAATCATAAAAGATGTCTTTTACTTTGCCTGCTATATAAATCTCATTTTCTGGAGGGTTTGTATAGATTTTCTTGGGCGTACCATATCCTTCTTTTAATGTAAGGGCAAGATATATACGATCATTATAATCAAAATCAATATGCTCAGCCTGAAGTTCTTCCGGGTTTAAAGTACTGATCTCATAATTAAGAACTACGTAATCTCCTCTGAAAAGATCTGTAGGGTCTATAGGCATGGTTTTAAGAAGAACTTCTGTACCTGTTCTAAGAGTATATTCTTTATTCACTATAAAGCCTGAGAAAATAAGGAGCCATAAGATTACTGTGAAATAAAAAAATTTTTTTGGATTCAATTAAAATCCCTCCCCTATAGATAAAATTTTTTGGCTGCCATTAAAACTCAAAGCATTGATTTCCATTTTTCTCCCCCTGCAAACTGGGCTTTTAATTCTTTCCTTTTTCTTTCCATTCCCATACTTATAGCAAGCAAAGCGATTCCTCCTAGTACGAAAAAAAGCGATCTTGGAAGAAGCTCCCAGAAAAAGTCAAAATATCTCGCAAAAATAAACGGGATAAACCAGAACATTGCAGTATTGATAACTCTTATATTTTCAGTGTTATACCCTGCATACAGGAGTAATGTTAAAAACCCAAGGAATATAACATTGAAAAGAATAATATATATTTCTTTTAATGCCAAATCATATGCTATCGTAAGGGTAATTCCTGCCATTAAAAGCGCAATGATTGATACACCTGCATCGATCTGAAAAATTGTAAGTTTTGATCTGAGGAATTTTAAGGAGAAAACTCCCAGGATAAGAATTCCTAAAAGAGCATAAATCAAAGGAACCACTTTTTCTGCCTGATAGGACCCAAAATCAAAAGTATACACGAATAACATAAGAAGGATTGCTTGCAAGCCCAGGAATTTAAAAGGCATTTCAGCCTGCTTTATTTTTTCTGACATGCCATGCAAAATCCCGATAAAGTAGAGCGTAATTCCTGCCATTAAAAAGAGATCCCAAATCCCGATTAATTCGCTAAAGTTAACTTTTTCCCCGTAAAAAAACCCAAGCCATATATAGAAAAGTATGGAGCCAAGTCCGGCTATTAGAGTGGATTTATACCCGTAAATGAGGGGAAAAATTCCAAGTATCCAGATAAGAATGAGAGTACTGCTGTTAGCATTAACATTATAAATCTGGGCGATTAAAAAAATACTCGCTCCAAAGAATAATGTTGATAAAAAAAGCAGTGAGGTACCTAATTTTGAATATTTTGTTTTTTCATATTTTAAGTGATAACCTATATAATGTATGGTAAGGGTACTTCCAGCAAGAAGTAAGACTTTAAAAATATCCCCGAGCTTTTCCCAGTTTGACGCAACAAATAGAATTGCTCCAATCCCAACTAAAATGGCTCCAATTGTCGAAAAGGCAGTAATCTGGTTTTTTGACCCGCGTTCTTTTTTATAATGCTGCAGGTCTGCGCGCATCTTTTCTGCCTGAAAAGAATCAATTGTGCCTTCTTCAAGCCATTTTCCTATAAGATCTTCATCAAGCATATTTTAATTATGTTAATTAATCTATATACATTTTTTTATAACTTCAAATCCCAAAAATCCGACTCTAAATTATATAGGCTTTTTTGAAGCAGATAGTGCTCTACTTTATTATATTTTTACAGAATATTTTTCAGAACAATTGTTTCGAAAGAAGCTTTAAGCTTAATCACATACCTTTCCTATCAAACAAATTGGGGTGACATAAAATGAATTGCAGCCAGTTAAAAGAAGGTCAGGTTCTTACATGTGAAGGGTGCGGATTCGAACTTAAAGTAACAAAGGAGTGTGCAGAAGGTTGTTGCTCTACAGATAATTGCTGTACTGGCAACATAACCTGCTGTGGAGAGCCAATGAAAATTAAACAATAAACTAACGAATCAAACATTAAACCTGTGTTATAAATTTGTAATCTGAATTTTTATTTCAGGGCTTTGTTTTCCAGAGTCTAAACTATTTCCTGGAGAGGTTCTCAAAAAAAGTTTTAAGAAAAGAATTAAATCTATATCTTTTCTTTTTGTTTTTGAAAATTGAGAAAACTATTTTCTAAGGAAAAACTATTTCTAAGGATAATTTGTACGATTTTTGTTACAATTAATAAGTTAAATTAGTCATTACATCTATATTTATCTCTTATCTCAGATTCTTTGAGAATATCTATCCCAAGTTTTACCAGAATTTCTGAGATCCGGTTTCTATCTTCGCTTTTCATAGACTTTTTGTCAAAATAAGCAAAATCTGCGTTTGATTTTTCAACTGCCTGCCTGATCAAAGCTTCATCTACGAACTCAAGCTGGTATTTAGGGAAATTATGCCCGAAAGAAATATTTGTTTCAAACAAAAGCCCTGTCTGTCGCATGGCATAATGCCCACCCCCAAAACCAAGTGCTGCAGGAACTCTTTCAACAGAGACCGCAAGGATTGCTTTTGCAACAACTTCACCTGCGTCTGGGTCTTTCCACTGCATTTCTGTGCTTCCGATTTCAGCATAGAGTGAAGGGACTGAAAGTTCTGTTGGTCCGTGATGTGTAACTTCCAAAGTGACATCATACTTCAGCCCTTTTTCCTGGGCCAGGCTTTTCATCCCTCTGAGTATGGTTTTCATTGCAGCAGGTGAAGAAACTGCAAGAGATCTTGGCTTCCCTCCAAGCCTGGCTTCGTCCGAAAGATTTCCTGTACAGTGAACAGTAAGGGAATTGATTTCTTCTTTACTCCGGTGTTTGGACGCAAAAATTATAAGAGAAGCCGGGATTCCAGCAGCTTCCAGTTTTTTATCAAGCCCATCCTGAAAAACATGCATTTCTTCAATTTCCACAAGCCTGAATTTTTTATCTGCAGATTTTCGGGCTGCAGAGAGCCCGGAATTTTCTGGAAGCTTAAGAATTTCCCATTCTTCCAGATTCAGAAGGTGATTTTTTATGTTCTGGCTGGCAAGGTCAGGGGCAGAACAGATAATCGTTATTTTTTTATTGGGGTTTTCAGGAAACCCTTCTTCGTGTTTATTATTTTTCCCAGGATTCTTGGTATCTATCATTTTCGATCAGTTTTGTTTACTTCATTTTTGATGTACCTAAAGCGTTTCTATAAATTCCGTTAAGATAGATAAATCCAACTCTAAAAATCAGATTTAAAATCACATCAATGAAGAAGATAAAATAAAAATTTTGCAAAAAAAGTGAATGTAAAAGCCTGAATATAGGATAAAATATAATTGAAATAGAATATGGGAAGTAGGAAAAATAGATGTTGAACAACAGATGTTGAATAATTGTTGTCGCGTGAACGCTTTAGAAAAACAGCTATTAGAAAAAAGTTTTTGAGCAGGCCCTGTTCTTTAAAGAACAGGAATCTGCGCTTTCGGCTGAAAAAAAATAGAAGCTGATATTGAGCTCAGCCAACGTGGATGTAAGAATTCACAAGTTTTCTGATTTCTTCGTTCTTGCCGTAGAGTCTTTCACTAAGATTGTCGTCATTTAAGGATTCAAGATACTTTACAGTATCATTGACCATACCTTCTGTAAAGACATCATACTCCATGAAGATGTCCTTCATTCCTTTTAAGGCCTGAGCAGACTCGTAGCAGGAAGCTGGAAGGTGTTCAAGCTGAGCAAGCCTGTCTTTGTGTTCGTCCTTGAAAATGTTGACATCAATGTAGAGTTTCTTTGCAACATCAAGAGCATTGTCCATTTCAAAGCCGTGGCGTATGCCTACAGCAAAGGCTGCCATAAGAAGGTAAAGGTCAGCAGAGGGATCTGCGGCACGGAATTCGAAGGTAGATTTGTAGCTGTGGCTCTTGAACTCTTCATTATAGTTCGGGTTGGCGATAGCTATCATCTTGCTGGATTCCTCAGCGAACCAGCCAAGAGGTACGCGGATCAGAGCAGAGCGGTTTCTGTCTCCCCAGCAGATGTTGGTAGGAGCTTCCTGGTGAGGTACAAGCCGCAGGTAGGAAGTTGGGATTCTGTTTCCAAAAGCAGTGACTCCTGCTGCAATGTCAAGAATTCCGGCCATTGCACGCTTTGCGGTGTCGCTAACATTGCCGTTCTCGACCATAACGCTCTTTCCGTCCTTAAGGAGTTTCATGTGGACGTGTAGCCCGCTGCCTGCTTTCCCAACAGTGATTTTCGGAGCAAAGCTAACAATTACCCCGTACTGGTCGGCAAGCATCCTGAGCATCCATTTTGCAATAAGCAGACGATCGACACTGTTCTCAAGGGTGTCAGTTTCGAATTCTATTTCGTTCTGCTCGTAGTAGTATTTATCATCGGTGAAGTTTCCGACTTCAGAATGGCCGTATTTTATTTTTCCTCCAGCTTCTGAGATGTACATCATTGCTTCCTTTCTAAGCTGGTCGAATTTGGTGAAGGGATTGGACTCGTGGTATCCTCTCTGGTCAACGGCTGGGAAACCCATATTGACTTCATCTTTATTGGCGATGATGTAGTATTCAAGTTCGCCCATTGCCTGGAGTTCATAGCCTGTCTTCTCGGTAAGAACCTGGCCCGCCTTCTTCATAACAGTTTCAGAAGCGCTTTTGAGAGGAGTTCCGTCCTTGTCAAAGTAAGAACAAAGGATGTCAAGAGTTGGGATTTCTTCAAAAGGATTTACAAAAGCAGTCCTGTATTTTGGGAGGACATAGAGATCGCTTGAATCTGCCTCGATATATGTGAAAAGACTTGATCCGTCTACTCTTTCTCCGGCGGAAAGTAAGTTGTCAAGGTGTTCTTCGTCTCTAATTACAAAGGCAAGGGCTTTAAGTCTTCCATCTCCGCCGACATAGCGGAAGGTCAGCATCTTAATGCCATTTTCCCTGATGAACTTTATGATGTCTTCTTTAGTGAATTCGCTTGCTGGTTTATTGAGGTACTGTACCAGTTTATTCGGATTAAGTTCAATAGATGATGGTTTCATAATTATCCCTTCTTTTTTATTGGAATATTCAGAGCTTCAGCCTCATTTCAATACTGAAAAGCCTCATTTTATACTGAATATTCTTCAGGCATAATGGTCGCAACATTATACATAATTTTGTGAATTCTTGCCTGCTAGGAAGTAGATAACTTACTGCTGTCTATATAAACTTTTTCTTATTTTTATTTTTTAAAAAAGATTAATTGTAGGGGGAGATTTCCAAGGAGAATTTTATATTTAAAAGACGTGAACCTAATCTATTCTTATTTTTTTTCAAAATGCAGGTTATTCTTTCCTCTAAATTCACACTAAACGCGGATCTGCACATAAACCTTATGCCTGTGAGATAAAATTGGTGGGTGATGCCCAATACATATATCTGACGAATGCAATATAGGGATCTAATAATATAATCTTAATTTTCAAATAAACCAAGAGGCTTATTGTGCTCTTTAAAGGGAAAATGGAGGAAGAATATGGAGATCTATAACATTCCTGAAATTGCCCAGAATGTTTTCTGGGTCGGGGTAAAAGACTGGAATCGCAGAATGTTTGATGCTTTAATTCCGCTGCCTCAGGGAACCAGTTATAATGCATATATTGTGAAGGGGAATGAAAAAACTGCTCTGATTGACACCGTAAATCCTGGCTTTGAAAAAGAATTTAAAGAAAAAATCAACATGGTTGCTGAGATTGAAAAGCTGGACTATGTGATTATGAACCACGCTGAACCAGACCATGCTAATGCAATCCAGTTTGTCATGGAGAACGCTCCCAATGCAGTGCTTGTAACAACTGACAGGGGAGTTAAAATGGCCAGGATCTATCATGAAGTTGCTGAAGAAAGAATTAAAATAGTCGGAGATGGGGACACACTTGATCTCGGAGGAAAAACACTCCGTTTCATATCAGCTCCCTGGTTACACTGGCCTGAAACCATGTTTACTTACCTCCCCGAAGAAAAAGTCCTTTTCCCATGCGACTTTTTCGGGACGCATACAGCTCAGGGAGTCTATGATGAGGAGATAGAAGACCTAATTCCGCTTGCAAAACGCTATTATGGGGAAATTATGATGCCCTTCCGGAAAATGGGGGCACAGGCGCTTGAAAAGATAAAAGACCTTGATATTAAAATTATTGCCCCAAGCCACGGGCCCATATATAAAAACCCTCAGCGTATCCTTGAACCTTATGCAAAGTGGACAGCAGGAGAAACCGAAAACAAAGCTCTTATTGTGTATGTGAGCATGTGGGGGTCTACTGCCCATATGGTAAAAACTATAGCTGAAACTTTACTCCAGGAGGGAATAGATGTCAGGATCTATGACCTTGCAAGCTCGGATATAGGGGATGTTGCAAGAGAACTTGTGGATTCCCGAGCTATAGTCCTTGGCACTCCAACGGTTCTTGGAGGGATGCACCCTCTTGCCCTTTACGGCACTTACCTTGTAAAAGCGCTTAACCCCCCTGCAAAATATGGGGTTGTACTCGGGTCATACGGCTGGGGAGGAGGAGCCTTAAAGCAGGCAGGAGATATTCTGATTCCTTCAAAAATGGAAGTAGTAGGAACACTTCAGGTTAAAGGGCGAGCAAGTGAAGAAGATTTGAAAAAGGTTCAGGAAATAGGACGTGAACTGGCTCAGAAAATGAAAGCTTAAAACCTGAAAAGTCTCAGAAAATACCCCGAAAGTTTGATACTTGATAAATAAATGCTTAAAAGACTTAGCTAAAGACTTTATTTCTGGTTTCAAGTTAGGTTTCGGTAAATAAAGTCTATTGTGAATATGGTTTAATCAGATTCAACTGAATCTAATTGATTCTATTCAATTATTTTAGCTTAATTTAAGCTATTTATTTTTATTATTTAATCATTTATTTTTTTTATCTATTTAATTATTTAATTATTTATTCATTTATTCATTTTTCAAAGTATTTAAAAAAATTAAATTATCTAAATATTCAGGTAATTTACTCCCCTTATATAACTCATCTAATTTACTTAACCTGGATTTGAAGCCGTAAATTACTTTTTTAATAGCCTTTGCAGATAAATAAAAAGATAATAAAAAGAAACTCCAAGAATTGCTGCCCACAATGGCAGCAAATTCTCAAATCCTTTCCACTCTTTAATAATTGCATATATAACTGCACTTAATAACGCCATAAGTTGTGCTTTCTGCACTCTTAAAGGGTTTAGAGGAATTCCTGTTACATCGCCTGTAGACGTTATTTTTCGAGAACTCAGGATTTTGGGAATAAAAAGAAAAGTTGTTATGAGCATAAATAAGCCCAATTCTGCAAGTTCCGGGTTTAATTCTGAGTTTAGATATATCTGTTTTTCTCCTGCTGCTGCCAAAAATGAAAATCCTTCAGATATTCCTGTAAAGAAAAATGTTAATATAATAGCTATTACCCCGAAGATCCGGCTCTTCCTGTTAGGTTCTGGAAGAAAAGAGTCAAGAAAAAGTACCAGAGCTGTAGATAGGCCGAAAATAAAACTGTATGTGACCGAAATCCAGCTTGACAGCAAGATCAGGATAATCAGGTCCAAGAATTTCGCAGGCAGGCCTGTACTTCTGTTTAATATCCGGAGTAACAGGATTTCAAGTAAGAGTATAAGAAGAGCTGGAGAAGGAAAGAAGAAAAAGCCAAGAGCGCTTATAAAAGCTGCAACAAAAGCAGAAAGTTCAGAATCAGGATCTATTTCTCTTGCAAAAACCCATGCGATAAAAACAGACATTCCCGCATTAAAGCCTGAATCTAAACTTTGAAAAAAGCTGACTTTTTGAAAAACAAATTGAAGGATAAGGATTGCAAGAAAAAAGAGTGAAGAAATAATCACAATCAGTTTATTAGTTGCATAGTTTAAGTCTATTGGACGAGTAAGTGAGCTTAACCTGTTAGTCTGCATTAATACCTCTCTAACCTTTTTTGGCGCTTTAGACTTAATCTTTTACTTTGAAAAAAGATATAAAAAATTAGCTTCTTTTAGTATAATTATTTAAATTGAATATCATAATATTTTAAATATAATAATAATAATAATAATAATAATAATAATAATAATAATAATAATAATCGAATTTTAAAATAATCATCTAATTTTAATACAACAATGATAATAATTTAAATTCAATATAATCTGAAAAACTGATTGTCTATACGTGCCTTTCCTTATAATAATCGTTCTATAACGTTTAAGTTCTATTGAGCTAATTCTCACTCCATAAGTTTAATTTAATTTCAGATCTATTGTGTTTTTATTGTGTTTCTATTGTATTTTTTAATCTATTTTTAAAATTTGCTTTAACCTAATATATTTTCGCAGCTTTAAATTTGAAGCTTTGAATAAAAGGGATTCTTATGGAAGGGCAGACCGAGCTAAAAAAAGAATTAAGTTTGCTGGAAATTACTTTAGTTGGGATTGGAAATATTCTTGGAGCGGGAATTTATGTCCTTATGGGAAAAGCTGCAGGGCTTGCAGGCAATATGGTCTGGTTTTCTTTTCTTTTTGCAGGAATCACTGCTGCTCTTTCGGCTTTTAGTTATATGGAACTCTCTTCAATGTTTCCGAAAGCAGGAGCAGAATATGAGTTTGTAAAAAGAGCTTTTGGAGAGCGAGTTGGTTTATTTACAGGACTGCTTGTTGTTTATTTTGTAGTAATAACAAGTTCTGCAGTTGCGCTTGGCTTTGGAAGGTATTTCAGTAGCCTTTTTGGGACTGGAGGCTTAATTGGAGCAGTATTCCTCTTTATCGGGCTTAGTTTTCTTATGGTTTATGGGATTAAAGAATCCGCGCGGCTTGCTATGCTTATAGCGCTGGTAGAACTGTTTGGACTTTTAATTATAATTTATATAGGGCTTCCTTATTTTGGCAGGGTTAATTATTTTGAGTCTCCCGGTTTTGCAGGAGTTTTTGAAGCTTCAACTTTAATTTTTTTCGCATTTCTCGGTTTTGAAGATATGGTAAGGCTGTCGCAGGAGACAAAAAATGCAGAAAAAACAACCCCAAAAGCTCTGCTCATTGCAATATCCTTTACTGTATTCCTTTACATTTGTGTGGCAATAAGTGCTGTAAGTGTCCTTGATTACCAGATCCTGGGTGTTTCAGAAGTTCCGCTTGCCGATGTTGCGGCTGTTGCCCTTGGGGAGGATGCTTTTGTTTTGCTTTCCTGGATAGCACTTCTTTCTACAATGAATACGGTACTTGTAGTAATGCTTGGGGGGTCAAGAATTGTTTACGGGATGGCTCATGGCGGCTCGCTGCCGGCTGTGTTCTCAAAAGTACATTCAAAGTATAATACTCCCTGGGCAGCAATTTTTGGAATTGCAAGCCTATCAATTCTTTTTATTTTATTCAGGGATATTGCAGTTGTAGCAAATATTGCAAATTTTATGATTTTTCTTGTCTTTTTTATGGTTAACATGTCTCTTATAAGACTTCGATATACCAGTCCAGAAGTAAAGCGCCCATTCAGGGTCCCTCTAAGTATCGGGCGTTTACCTTTACTTCCCCTCCTGGGTGCAGCCGCCAGTGTTTTCCTTTTTTCCCAGTTGACTCTCGAAGTTATTATATATGGGCTGTTTTTTGCAGGAATTGCCGTGATTATAGTCTTTATCAGAACCCGAAAAGTAGTTCTTGAATAACATTTTATAAATAATTAATAGGAAATATAAAACGGTGTTTTTCTAAAACCTCATAAACAATAGTATTTAATGAAACCAGATCTCTAAAAAGCCTTAATATGAGATATTTCCTATATTTTGGCGCTTTATGCTTTTTAAAGCAACATAAGCTCTCAAATGTCCTAAAAAGTCTTTATATTTTTTTTGTTAATATATGAGGATTCTACGCTTTTCTAAATAAATAAGGGTTATTCCAGGAGCTTTAATCAGAAAAAAGAGTAATTTTAACCTAATTTTAAAAACATAACTATTTATCATGATTATTTGTTGATTTGAGTTGATATTATCTCTCAATATTACACAATAATTAGTTTTATATACATAAAATCCTATTTCAATCGCTTTATTTCATGAATTTGCAAAATAACTGCTTATAGATTTATTATTCTTGCTGAATTTGTAACTTTGATAAAAATTTCTAAGATGCTAAAAATTATTAACAAGTATTGCTATATATTGTGTAAGATCAGTTTCAATTTAGAAAAGGAGTAGATATGAGAAAAGAACGTTATGGATTTCCGTTGGAGGATTTCGTCTCAAGGGAGGAGTTTAACAGAATAAAAAAATTCTCCAGGGATAAAGAGACTCCATTTTTGGCAATTGACCTTCAGAAGATTGAGCGAAGCTATGAAGAATTGGTAGAGCACATGCCTTTTGCAAAAATTCACTATGCTGTGAAGGCAAATCCTATGAATGAAGTTGTGCTTGCCTTAAAAAACAAAGGCTCTAATTTTGATATTGCAACTATTTATGAGCTCGACCAGGTACTTGGGCTTGGGGTGAGTCCTGACAGAATAAGTTACGGTAATACTATCAAAAAAGAGAAAGACATAGCTTATGCATACGACAAAGGGGTCAGGCTATATGTCACCGATTCAGAAAGTGATTTGAAGAAAATAGCTAGAAGAGCGCCAGGTTCAAGAGTTTTTTTCAGGATTCTTACTGAGAGCGAAGGAGCTGACTGGCCTCTCTCAAAAAAGTTCGGCTCACATCCTGACCTGATTTATAAGCTAATTTTAAAGGCAGATAAACTAGGACTTGAGCCTTATGGGCTTTCCTTCCATGTTGGTTCTCAGCAAAGAGACATTGGGCAGTGGGACAATGCTATCTCCAAGTGCAAATATCTTTTCGAAGCTGTAGCAGAAAAAGGGATTCAACTTAAAATGATCAACCTTGGAGGAGGGTTCCCTGCAAAATATCAGGCCCAGGCTAATGACCTTGAAACCTATGCCCGGGA
>JBNAKO010000185.1:0-18159 GCA_049706495.1 Methanosarcina sp.
ATTAAGAGCAATAATTTTGAGTTTTGGGATGGGCTCAATGTATACTAAAGGCAGTCTAGGGATAGGGGTAGAGGCAATTAAAGATTAAGGATTCTTAATAAGGTAGATTGGCCTAAAGAAGTGATTCGCAGTTAAAAGAGATTTGGAAAAATATAGGAAATTTTCTAGAATTAGACTCTGGTAGCCGTAAAAATAATAAATAGTATTCTTAAGCCTATATTTATATTCATATTTATATTTATTATTGGATTAGAATATTCTATATTTTTATAGAAACCTAATTTTCAGGTTAATATTTATTCTTCTAATCTCACATCCACAAATGTAAAATTCTTAGCACTCTGCTCTCCCAGCTTAGAACATTTTTTTAATCACAATTTAGGAGATAGAGATATAACACAAAATGATAAACCAGCTTTTATTAAATAGAGAATCAATGAATTATTTTAAATAGTTTTCAATACGATACTAAAAAGATGCAGAAAGTGGAAACAAAAGTGGGAACGAAAGAGCTTCGACTGAGTTATAGGGGAAAAACTAAAGGGGCTCTGAATACAGGGACTTTAAGAGTACTTGGAAATGAAGATAATCCAGGGGAAGGCCTTCTATCTATTGGGAACTATATGGCCCTTGATCACTCCAGAGGTGCTGCGGTTTATCTTGATGCTCTAAAGCCACATGCTGTTTTGATTTGTGGAAAAAGAGGATATGGAAAATCATATACAATGGGCTGTATTCTCGAAGAACTTGCTCTTCTCAATCCGATCATTAAAAGAAGACTGGCTTCGCTTGTTATAGATACAATGGGAATTTTCTGGACAATGAAGCATCCGAATACTTTTGAAAGTCAGCGATTAAAGAGTTGGGGGCTTGATCCCTATGGGCTTGAAATTGAAATCTTTGTACCTGCAGGCAAGGTCGCAGTGTATAGCAAGAGAAGCATACCCGTAAAACCCTTTTCTATCTCGATAAGAGAACTTTCCGGAAGCCAGTGGTGCAGAGTATTAAAAATAGAAGAAGTTTCTTCTCTTGGAATCCTGATCGTAAGAGTAATTGAGTCCCTTAGGGATAAAGAAAGAGGGGAAGCTTACTCTCTTGATGAAATTATCTGTGAAATAAAGAAAGATGCCGGTTCGGATCTGACTTCAAAAGGGGCGGCAGAAAATTATTTTAAAGCAGTAGATTCATGGGGGCTTTTTTCAAAAGAAGGAACATCTTTTTCGGAATTGGTATCCGGAGGAAAAACCACAATACTTGATGTAAGCACGCTTGAGAATGAAAATGTGTGTGCCGCAGCAGTATCAATCCTTGCAGGCAAACTTTATGAGGCAAGTCTTGAAGCCAGAAGAATTTATGAGAAAGAACTTATAGGAGAAGCTTCTCAGGAAGAAAAATTTCCAATGGTCTGGCTGTTTATAGATGAAGCGCATATTTTTGTACCTGCAAAGGGAGAAACACTTGCTACCGGGGTTCTTATAAACCGATGTCTTAGGCAGGGAAGGCAGCCTGGTCTTTCTTTAATCCTTGCGACTCAGAGACCTGCAAGCCTTCATCCGGATGTAGTTTCCCAAAGCGACCTTTTAATATGCCATAGGCTTACAGCAAGCGATGATATCCAGGCTCTGGAAACTGCTCGCCCACTTTATATGCAGGAAAGCCTGGAGGCTTACCTGAAGAAAATGGGAAGTGAAAGAGGAGTTGCTTTAATAGTGGACGACCATTCCGAATCAGTCCACCTCGTGCGCATGCGTCCAAGAATAAGCTGGCATGGAGGAGGGGAGCCAAGCGCTCTTGAGCCGGGTTTTTCAGAAAAATGGTGAAGGTATTTAATTCAAACAGATAAAAAGACGAGATAATATATTAAAATTTTATAAATGAATACAGGTGAAATGAATTACAGGTGTATACTAAATTTATAAACTCTAATAAATTTACACTTCCACAATAATTTATGGGGTCCAATTTCTCAAAGTTTGGATCTAATCTTTTAATCTTTTGAGATTTAATTATTTCACAACTATTTCGGAAATTGAGGTAAAATAGCGAGCATCAAGTGTATTTTTACCGATTGTTAACCAATTTTTATAATAGGCCAGAAAATAATTTAAATATTACCTGTGATACTTCAACCCTATAATACAGCCAAATACAGGCTGTAAGTATTTTAACAACAGCATTAAATTGCAGCAAATCCATGGTGAAATTATGAAAGGAAAAGCCTGGAAATTCGGAGATGATGTGGATACTGATGCGGTAATTCCCGGAAGGTATCTGATCTACAATACTCCTGGAGAGCTTGCAAAGTATACCTTTGAAGGTGTACGCCCCGAATTTGCAAAAAACGTCCATGAAAATGATATCGTGGTCGCAGGAAGCAATTTTGGCTGCGGGTCCTCGCGAGAACATGCTCCTCTTGCCCTTAAAGGGTCAAAGGTAGCCTGTGTAATCGCAAAATCTTTTGCAAGGATCTTTTTCAGGAATGCAATAAACATCGGAATCCCTGTGCTGGAATGCCCTGACACCGATAGGATTGACGATGGAGACGAACTTGAAGTCAACCTTGCTACAGGAGTTATAAAAAACATAACAAAACAAGAGACCTACCAGGCAACCCCCCTCCCTGACTTTGTACGTGAAATCGTAAATGCGGGAGGACTTATAGAATATGCCAGAAAACTGGTCTCTGTAGATGCTGAAAAGCAGAAAACTGCCTGAAAAATAAATAATCGGGTTGTTAGTGTTTGATATCATTTAGATTTGAGATTTTCCGATTTGGTATCATTTTCACGTGTTATTGAGGAAAAAGGCAGTTTTATCTGTAAATTTAGAAGGAGTATAAACATGACGCAGTATAAGGTTCCTGTCCTTCCCGGAGACGGGATAGGCCCAGAAATCATCGCTGAAGGCAGAAAAGTAATAGATGCTGCCGGCGAAAGATTTGGTTTTGATGTAGAATGGATTGAATACCCTCATGGAGCAGATCATTACCTTGAGACTGGAGAGTTAATTTCGGAAGAAACCTTAAAAGAATTATCAGGTTATCCTGCTATTTACCTTGGCTCCATAGGAGACCCAAGAATCGCTCCGGGTATTCTTGAGAAGGGAATCTTATTAACTGCACGCTTTTACTTTGACCAGTACGTTAACCTCCGCCCGATAAAACTCCTTGAGGGGGTCTGGACCCCGATTAAGGACAAGACGTCTAGAGATATTGACTTTGTAGTTGTCAGGGAAAATACTGAGGATTTCTACATAGGAATAGGAGGCAGGGCAAAGACTGGAGAAAGCAAAGCCCTGCTTGAAGTAAAAAGGACACTTTACTCTGCAAAATTCGGGCTTGATATAGAAACCGACAGCGAAGAAATAGGATACCAGATAGGCCTGATTTCAAAAGAGGGCACAAGAAGGGTTATAGAATACGCCTTTAACCTTGCAGAAAATCGGAAAAAACATGTCTCGTCTGTTGATAAAGCAAACGTGCTTTCCGATATCTACGGCTTCTGGAGAGAAGAATTTAATTCGGTTTCTGCAAAACATCCAGGTATTACAACAGATTTCAATTTTGTTGACGCCATTACTATGTGGTTCGTGAAAAATCCTGAATGGTTCGATGTGGTTGTAACTCCAAATATGTTTGGAGACATCATTACCGACCTTGGGGCCATGATTCAGGGCGGACTCGGGCTTGCTCCAGGAGGAAATATCAATCCTGAAGGCACAAGTATGTTCGAACCAATCCACGGCTCTGCCCCTAAATATAAAGGTCAGAATAAAGTCAACCCGATTGCCACAATCTGGGCAGGTGCCATGCTTATAGAACAGCTTGGGGAAAAAGAAGCCGCGCACACAATAGTAAACGCAATCCAGAAAAATATCCTTGACAACAAAGTAAAAACCTACGATATGGGAGGCAAAAGCAGTACCTCAGACGTAGGGAATGATATTGCAAGAATAATAAGAGGAGAGTAACTTAACTCCTCTAACCATATTTTTTCCGGACTACATGTCCTTTTTTAAGTTGATTTGGAATCTATTTTCAGATCTATATTTGTCTTTTTAATTTTTGAGTTCTTTTATGCATTTTCGCATTTTGGGTTTTTAAACTAGAGACATTAACATATCAGCACCAGTTCTTGAAAACTTAGATACAAACTAATTTGTCTAAAGTCAACATCGAGTGGAGGAAAATTCGTATAATTCCTCAAAAGGGAATGGAAACTCAGGGCTGAAAACCAGAAAGAAAAATGAATTTACTAACAAATTCCCTGAATTAAAAACCTGCCTTATTACTCGAATAAATAAAAAAGTTACAAATGCTAGTACAGATTGAAGCTAAGGTAATATATCACGGGAAAATAGAGATTACGGAAGAAAATACAATAATAAGCAAGTATTATTCAGGTGAAATAGGGGAACAGAGGCACAATAGTATAAATAGAGGTAGAAAAAAGCCCGGAGTTAAAATCTATTATTTTTAATTTTTTCTTTATTTCTCAAAGATTTTTAACATAATGTAAATAATTTATTTGAATCTGTTTTTTAGATTCTATTATAGCTTAAATTTTTCTTGAGAAACTTTCATTAGAAAGTATTAGGGAGTAGGACAAAAAAGATATATAAATGAGAATATATATTGATGTAAGTCTATTAAATGAATTGAACCTTTTTTCAAATATAGGGGGAAAAAATATGGATAGAGAAGAAGAAACATTGATTGCAATATGTCCAAGTTGCGGAAAGCCGCTCAAGATGGAACAGGCAGAGACAAAAGAAGAGGGTTATAATATACTTAATTGTGAAGAGCTCTGCGCAAATCCGAAAGCAATACCTACAGGAGCAAGGCAGATGCCGGATGGGGCCAGATTATTATTTACAGACAGCGATATGCATGAGTATACTCGAGAAGAATACATTAAAAATTATGGCATTGATCCTGAACCCATCTGGAGGGCAATCCAAGACTCTCGTGGAATGTCGAGACCTGAGGCATCAAGGCATTAACTCTCTACTAATGTTGAAAACATTAGATACCAAAATAAAAGAAGTAGTTTCATACTCTTTTATTTTGACTATTTTTATTCTTTAAATATTTCTATCATTAAAAAGCATTTTATAGTAAAGTGTAAAAATTAAATCCTGATTTATTCATATATGATATTTGTAGAAAAACATGTATTTAAATTAAAAATTTAACTCTTTTAAAGATTTTTAGTTTTTTATTAAAATAATATATTTTCGATTTTTAGAATAAATATATTTAAAATGCCTTGAAAATAACATATATTTCCTACATTAAATTTTAATTTATTAAAATATCCATTTGTTGATATTGATGACTATTATTAGTGGATACAGCGGAAAATAAGTTGTGAGTTATAACTTTAGAATTACTCCTTATATCAATCATTAAAGCAACAATTCAGGGAGTAATTTAGTATTATTTCACGTCAGTTGCCTTTAAATGCCATAAACTATTTACTATACCTGATCAATGTGGTGCGGAGAAAACAATTTGAAAAACCCTTGCATGGGGACAAGGAAAGTCTGCGTTTTGCCACCCCTGAGCCTATTGCGAGGTATAGGGCACAGCGCTTGAAATGCAGGACTCTGGCTGATATCAGTTGTGGGATAGGAGGACAGACAATCTTTTTTGCACAGCAATGCGAATTTGTCTATGCAGTGGAAATTGACCCCAGAAAAATCGAGTATGCAAAGAAAAATTGTGAAATGTACGGCCTTGACAATGTAAAATTCATCTGCGGAGATGCCCTTGATCCGAAAGTTATAGAGCAAATCCCTGCAGTTGATGTAATTTTTTCGGACCCTTTCCGGCCAGCCGAAGAAAGTGAAAGGCACGTTTCAAGCCTTGAGCCTGGAATCCCAAATGTACTGGCTGCTTATGGGGAAAAAACCAGAAACTTTGCTTTTGAAGCTCCTCCGCAAATGCCTCCTGAAAGAATTCCTTTTAATTGCGAAAAAGAATATATCTCTTTAGACGGCCAGCTAAACCGTCTTACCCTTTATTTCGGAGGATTACGCCAGTATGACAGACTTGCTGTTGCTCTTCCTGCAGGAGAAGGCCTGATTTCAAAGAATGGACCTCTTCCTCAAATCGAACAAACTGAAAAAATAAAACTTTGCGCTTATGAGCCTGAGCCGGCTGTAGTTGCAGCAAACCTGCTCCCTGAATTAATTGAGTCCATGATGCAGATGGCAGGGCCGATTATAGGAGCTTTCGAACTTTTCAGAGTTGATAAAAAGAGAATTCTACTGACTTCTGAGGCTCTGATAAAGCAGTCTATGATAAAACATCATTATTTAGTGTTAAAAATTTGTCCTTTTGAGCCAAAGGAAATCAACAAATTCCTGAAAGACAAAAACGTAGGTAACGTTGTACTCAGAGCAGGTGTAAAGCCTGAGGACTACTGGGAAGTAAGGAATGAAGTTGAAAAAGGACTTGAAGGAAAAAAGACTGTACATCTTTTCGTAAAAAACAATACCGCTATTCTTTGCGAGCTGCTTTTTAAAGATTAAACCTGATTTTATTAAATTTGGATTTGGATTCGAATTCAGGATAAAAAATAAAGCAAAAATAAAATAAAGAAAAATAAAAAATAAAACACAGTAAAATAAAAATTAAAGGAAACGAACATAAAGAAAAAACGGGGAAAATAAGAAACAAGAAATAAAAAATAAAACAATAAAAAACAAAAAAGAAGAAAAAAATAACAAATAAAAAATAAAGACAAAGAAAAGAATAACAAAAAAGGAAAAGGAAAAGGAAAAGAAAATACCTGGATTAAAGTCCAGTATTTTTTCGTATTGATTTCTTATGTATTTCCTTTTTTTCCCTTTATACTTTTAAACCTGCTTGCATACTTCCTTACAGGCCTCTTTTACGAGCTCAAGTCCGCGATTAAGTGCTTCCCGGGCCCGTGTTGGATCGGTTCCCCCGCCCATAGCAAGGGAAGGTTTTCCGCCTCCTCCTCCACTGACTATTTTTGACATTTCCCGGACAAGAGTGCCGGCGTTAATTCCGCATTTTACAGCTTTTTCGCTGGCAGCTGCTACAATCTTGACCCCTTCAAAATCGCTTGCAAGCAAAGTTACAACATCCCCATGTTTGAGAGATTCGGTTGCGATCTTCTGAAGTTCAAGAGAGTCGGCACCAGGTACGAATTCCGTAATAACTTTAAGTCCTGTAAGGTCAAGAGCATCGCCTAGCATTTTATAAACTCTGGAGCGAGCAAGTTCTTCTTTTAGCTTTTCATTTTCTTTCTTAAGGTCTTTCCATTCTCCAAAGAAACGCTCAACACTTACCGGAAGATGTTCTGGAGGTACGCTCAGAGTTTTAGCAGAATCGACAAGCAGAGATTCCATTTTCTGCATAGCCTTTATAGCTGCAACCCCTGCTGCAAACTCAATCCTTTCTACTCCGTCCTGGATCCTTTCGGTTCTAAGGATTTTAATTGGGCCGATAATCCCTGTATTTGGACAGTGAGTACCTCCACAGGCCTCGACATCTTCTCCAACCTTTACAATTCTTATTTTGTCTCCAGGAGGCACTCCACCCTGATAAAGACAGAAACCGTATTGCTGTTCAGCATCAGTTCTTGGAAGCCACTCTGTAAATACACGCTGATTTTCCATAACAGTCTGGTTTGCCAGGATCTCGATTTCTCTTATTTCTTCAGGAGAAATGTGCTTGTAATGTGAAAGGTCAAGTCTGGAATGGTCCTCAAATTTCTGAGCTCCAGCCTGCCAGATGTGTTTTCCAAGAACTTTTCTTGCTGCATCATTTACAATATGGGTTGCGGTATGATGCCTGGCAAGAGACATCCTGCGTCTTTCGTCGATTTTGCCTGTAACAATATCCCCTTTGCTTATCTCAAGAGGTCCATCTGTATTTTCCACAGTATGGACAATTACTCCGTCATAAACCTGAACGTCTATTACTTTGTATACAGTGTATCCCGCAGTAATTGTACCGATATCTGCTGGCTGGCCTCCGCCTTCTGCATAGAAAAAGGTGCTGTCAAGTACAACATTATTCTCGAAAACGTCCAGGACAACAGCTTCAAATTCCAGGCGAGTAGGCTTTTCATAGAAGCTTCTCTTTGTTTTGGGAAGGTGATTGAGCCTGTCTGCAAAAGGAACCACCTCTTCCGCCTTTTCCTCAGCCTTATTATGCAGTTCTCCAATAATGGAATAGAAATTGTCAGGGAATTCTACGCCTACTCCTATTTCGGAAGCGACTTCTTTTGCCATTTCCGGAGGAATTCCGTGCGAATCGTAAAGTTCGGTTAATTCGGAGAGGGGGATCTTTCCGCCAGTTTTCTTGTAGTGGGCTGCAGACTTCTGGATAATCCTGCGGCCTCTCTCCATTGTGTTATTGAATTTCTCTTCTTCGGATTCAAGAATATCCTGTATGGTCGGGAAATTCTCCCTGAATTGAGGGTATTCAGGCATATTCTTAATGTGCATATCCACAATTTCCGAGAGTGGGATCCTGATATCAAGATCTTCCATCATGCGAAGAGTCCTTCTAAGCACAAGTCTTGCCAGGTAACCTGCTTTGACGTTAGAAGGAATAATCCCGTCTCCAAGCATGAAAGTAAGGCAGCGTGTATGGTCAGTAATTGCATAGACCTTTTCTACAGGCTCCATGATAGCCGAAAGCTTCTCTACGGTCATTCCCATGGTTGAAGCAACTTTTTTCCTGAGCTCAAGCAGGTTTGCTTTTTCGCTAACGTCCATAAATCCTGCAAGCCTTGCGTTCTGAGCCAGGATATTCGAATATTCCGTATTATTAAGCTCATGTTCGATTCCCGCAAGCCCCATGAGTTCGTTTACTATGCCAGGGAAAAGTGCATCATAGATTGTTGGGGAGCCTTTTGAAGCCCAGACAAAACGTTCGAGCCCATATCCGGTGTCTACAATATAATTGTCCATCTTCGAATAGTTCTCGCCTTTAATGTTAATATCGCCTGTTTTATCCACCTTCAGGTCCATGAAAACAAGAGTAGCAAGTTCAAGCCCGTGTACGATTACTTCAACACAGGGGCCTGCGTTGCCTCCTCCAGCCCAGGGCTCCTCTTTATAGGTTACAGCAAGAGGATCTACTTTTAGAGAATTCAGGAGTTCATCACAAAGTTCCAGAGTATGTTCTTTCCAGTAAATCTCATTGTTCCTTGTATTGAAAGCATGATGTGCCATCATTTCGAAGTTAGTAAGATGGCGCCCACTTCTTCCTACGGAATCCAGGTCATTCAGGCGGATACAGGGCTGGGAGATTGTAAGGGGATTTGCGGGTGGGGGAACCTGCCCGGAAGTTACGAAAGGCTGGAAATCTGCAATAGATGCTATTGTAAGATAGATGTCATCTCTCCAGCGGGCAATTACAGGATAACGGTTGATCCTTGTATGCCCCCTTGTTTCAAAGAAAGACAGATAATATTCCCGCATCTCTGCAATATTAAATTCTCTGGAAAAGACAGGGCTTCCTATGAAAGAATAGGGGTCACAGGGAGCATCTCCGCAGGTATTTCTATCAAGGTCGCGGGTCCAGAAAAATTTGCCGCATTTCTGGCATTGTTTCCGGACAAACCCATTGTTTTTGAAAAAGTCAAGTTGATATTCATCTTCAAGCATAGCAATCTCTCCGGAGGGTAAGGTTAGCTCTGCTCCTTTCTATTAAATAAAAAAGGATGCATACTACCCAACTCAACCGTTTCAAGGGGAACTTTCAGGCGATAAGTACATTCAATCTTGAATACTAATACTGGAAACTTTTAAGGGATTAATTTGAAACAAATAAAATATTCTTAATAAATAAAATATCCGAATTCTACTATAATGCTTAATTACTACAATGAAATCTACAAATGTAATCGTTTAATTGGTTTTGTAATGTAGCGACTATAACTGATACTACACTACACGACACTAATGAAATATATAATAATATTGTATTAAATTAATTAGATTCATAAGTATGAATCTTAACTTATAGAAGCAATTCTATAGAAAAACTTTATTCTTCATTTTAAAAAACAGAAATTTGTTTATTTGAAGGAAGAGATTACCTTTTTATGCAATCTAAATTTTCAATTTTTGATAAATTTTAAAATCATCTCGTCCTTTCAATTCCTCATTTCTTGTAGTGCTTACCAGAAAAATATTCGAAATACTTGGGAAAAATCAGGAGTATTTTCCTTTTACATGGCTTCACATACCATTACTTGTATTTTTCTGTAAATTTTAATAAGCTTTTTACCTGTACAAAACTACAGTCCTTCCACGTACTTCTATAAGGGTAGATCTTGTAGCCTGTGCAATTTCGTCTGCAATAGTTTTTATATCCTTTTCTTCTTCAGCACTTTTAAGTACTCTTACTTTTACAAGCCTTCTGGCTTTTATCTGCTTATTTAATTCTTCAATTAAAGTATCAGTTACTCCGTTCTTCCCAATATTAAGAATCGGGGTTATCTGGTTTGCTTCGGCTTTTAAGTGGTATAATTTTTCTTTATCCATCAGTTTTCCTCATTTTAATATTCAAATTATACTGCAAATTATAATTTTTCAGATTATTAAATATATAGTAAAATTAGCCTGTAAGACCCAAATTTAGATATAAATTTAATTACAGATTTACCTGTAAATTTAAATATAAAGTTAAACTAAATTTGAATTTAAATTATATAATGACTTAGATGCCTAATCACATGTATATGAATACGACCATTAATTATAATATTATAAATAAGAATGTTAAAATTAAATTATTTACCCTTGATTATTAAATTTAATATTTATATCTACACATAATTAATAACTTAAATTTGGCAGTCAGTCAAAATTTGCCAGCTATTTATCAGTTATTAAATAATTATTCATTATGTATGGAGAAAAAGGGTTATTTTATTTCTGGAAATATACTTCTTAAAAATATTATTAACCCCAACATAATTATTTTTTCTATCATTTATAAATATATGGTGTTTATTTCCTTGCTCAGGAAAACCACCTATTATAAATATCCTTCTAAATATATCTCTTTAAATTTCAGAGATTCTTACTATTGTTTCTAAAATAATCTTTCCTATAATTCTACAACCGGGTTAAACAAACTCAATAGAGAGGATATAGTTATTGCCACTATCCTCTTTAAAATTAAGAGTATTTGCCTAATTATGAAAGAGTTGACGATGTTTTCAAACAATATCGACATGTTTATTAGCAGTCTGGCACTCATTGACGATTGTAGAAAAACGGAAGCGGAAAACAAAACTTTTATTAATAAAATTCCGGATGGAGATTTAAATGAACCCGGGCTTACTCGATCTTATCTTATTTTCAGAAAAAAGAAAAGCGTTCCTTATATTCCTCAAAGATGGGCCAAAGAATATTGAGGAAATACTGGAAAAACTCCAGGTCCCGAGGACAGCTCTCCTTCCACAGATTAAAAAGCTAAAAGAAGAGAGCCTTGTGATACATGAAGATGGACTTTACAGGCTTAGCACGATAGGCGAAATAGTTGTAGAAAAAATGAACCCGCTTGTAGAAACCCTTGAGGTTTTTGAGAAAAATGAAAATTTCTGGGCAGATCGGAAACTTACTTCCATCCCTCCGGGTCTTATGAAAAGGATCAATGAGCTTGGAGACTATCATATTATAGAACCTGATTTGAGCCATACTTTTGACCTGAATACTGAATTTGTAGATTATTTGTATGCTTCAGATTTCATCCACATATTTTTCTCTTATTTTCATCCCCTATTCCCGGATTTATTTCTGGGCCTTGCAAAAAAAGGAATTGCAGTCTCCCTTGCCCTTAGTGAGGCTGTATATTCGAGACTTGAAGAAGATTTCAAGAAAGAAGGAGAGCAATTTCTCAGAATGGAGAATGAGAGGCTTTTCATCCTCGAGAAAAAAGATGTACAAATTCCTGCAGTTATAGCTGCTACTAATAAAGTTATGGTTCTCGGGCTTTTTAACGAAAGCGGCAGGTTTGACCGCCAGTACATTGTAACTTCAGACAAGAGGGCGATAAGATGGGGGGAGGAGCTTTTCCAGTACTATAAAAACATGAGCAGGGAAATAACATTAAGCAAGGACATGAAAATAGAATAAGATATTAGGAATATTAAATTAAGAATATTAAACTTTACAAACAAAGCTCTTTTTGAGAGAAACCCTACTCACAGAAAAACTTAAAATTAAAATAGGCTCTAGAATCGAGCCAAAATATATTTTTGTTTTTTTACTGATTTATTTTTAGTGATTTATTATCATTGAGGTATTATATTAATTTATTAAATATCGAGTTATTAAATATCAATATTTATCAACTTAGTTTTTTGATTATTCATATCAGTTTAATTTTTTCATTCATTACCTGCCGACATATCATTTATTTAATTAGTCGATTATTCGATTATTGAAGTATGATTTAACAGTGTTAACTCCATAAGCCTTAAATATTAGGTATGCCTAAATATGGAAAAAGGAAAAATTAGGCACACCTAAAAGAGAGAAAGTATATGAAATTCCCTTCTATCGCCTCTAATAATCATTGTAAATTGAGTAAAAAAGAATGTAATTCGGGAAAAGAGCTTTTGAAAAAGAAAGAGCTCTTAAAAATTGTACTTATTGGAAATCCGAATGTAGGAAAGAGCAGCTTGTTTAATGCCCTTTCAGGAAGTTATACAATAGTTTCGAATTATCCTGGGACTTCAGTAGAAATCAGCCGTGGGAAAACAAGCATAGGAGAAAAAGAATATGAGATTATTGATACCCCGGGAATGTATTCCCTGCTTCCGGTAAGCGAAGAAGAAAGAGTTTCTCAACGCCTGCTCTTTGACGAGACGACTTCAGTTTGCCTGCACGTGGTTGATGCTAAAAATCTCAGGCGTATGTTATCTTTTACGTTACAACTTCTTGAAGCAGACCTCCCTCTGGTTCTTGTTCTCAATATGATGGACGAAGCCAAAGAAAGAGGCATTAAGATAGACATTGCTGGACTTAGCCAGACTCTTGGGATTCCAGTTGTGGGGACAATTTCCAGTGAAGAAGAAGGGATAGAGGAGCTGAAAGAAATAATTTCAGATTTCGTCTCTCAGAAAAATGATAGGGGAAATAATCAGGAATTTAATCAAGAATTTAATCAGGAAAAGAATCAAAAGAGTAATCAAGAAAACAAGCTAAAAATCGATTATGGAGCAGAAATTGAGCCATACATCGCAGAAATTGAGAGTTGGCTGGAATCTTATGAAGGATTAAAAATATCAAAAAGAGCTCTTGCTCTCCTGCTCCTGCAGGAAGATCAAACAGCTCTTGAACATCTAGATAAACTTAATACACTTAATGAAATAAAAGAGGATAAAAAACAGGCTCATGGAGAGTATACGGAAATCCATACAAAAGTCCGAAAACTCTCAAACTCGGCTTCTAACTCAATCTCATTTCCTTTACCTTATTTGTTTACTTTGAAGAGACAGGAATTTGTAAACAAAATAATAGATCAGGTAATGGAAAACCCAATTAATGAAAAAAGCGGTAAACCTTTCCTGGAAGTTTTACCAGAAGAAAATACCGGAAAGGGAAAAATAAAGGAAACTAAAGAAAGGTCAGAAAAACTGAAAATAAAACCAGAAAAAGATAAAGAGAGAAAAAAACTGATAAGAAATCTCAGGCTCTCAGAGAATATTGACAATATTCTAATTCATCCTGTACTCGGGATACCGGTATTATTTTTGATCCTTTATTTTGGGCTTTACCTGTTCGTAGGGGTCTTTGCAGCAGGAACAGTTGTTGACTTTCTGGAAAATACAGTCTTTGGAGAATACATAAACCCTCTGGTAACTGCAAAGTTTATTTCCATAGTGCCTTCTCCGGCCCTTCAGGACCTTTTTGTCGGAGAATACGGAATCTTTACCCAGGCTGTAACATATGCAATAGCACTTATCCTTCCAATAGTCGGAGCTTTTTTCCTTGTATTTTCTATTATTGAAGATACAGGATACCTTCCAAGATTGGGATTGCTTCTTGACGGTATTTTCAAAAAAATAGGGCTCAGTGGAAGGGCAGTAATTCCTATGGTGCTTGGATTTGGATGTTCAACAATGGGGACTCTGGTTACCCGCACGCTTGAAACAAAAAAGGAAAGGGTTATTGCAAATGTTTTGCTGGCTCTTGCAATTCCCTGTTCTGCCCAGCTTGGGATAATTCTCTCAATCCTGTCGGAAAGCCAGACAGCCCTTCTGATCTGGGCAGGCGTCATAATCCTGGAATTTATCTTAATAGGTTACCTGGCTTCAAGAGTCCTGCCAGGAGAAGCTCCTACATTCATACTTGAAATGCCCCCTCTAAGAAGGCCCAGGCTTTCAAATATAGCAGTAAAAACCTATTCAAGAATGCACTGGTACTTCCTGGAAGTTTTACCCCTTTTCGTGCTGGCAAGCGTTCTTATCTGGATAGGGAAACTTACAGGTCTCTTTACCCTTGCCTTAAAAGTTATGGAATATCCAACGCGCTGGATAGGTCTGCCTTCTGATGCAGCAGAGATTTTTCTCTTCGGCTTTTTCAGAAGAGATTTCGGAGCAGCAGGAATTTACGGAATGTATGACTCAGGCGTGCTGACTGCTGTCCAGCTTGTAGTTGCAGCGGTTACTCTTACCCTTTTCATGCCCTGTATAGCTCAATTTATGATGACGATAAAAGAAAGAGGTTTCAAAACAGCCCTTGCAATTTCAGGTTTCATTTTCCCGTTTGCATTCTTCACAGGATTTGTTGTAAATACTTTATTGAAAGCTCTGGGGGTAAGCCTGTGATCTGTCCTCTCTGCGGAAATAACTTTGAGAAAACTGATGAAACGAAATGTACAGGCTGCGGGAAACTCCATAATTGCAATAAGCAGTGCTGCCCGAATTGCGGATATGAAATCGTAAAAGAAGCAAAAATAATACAGTCCTTAAGGAGGCTTTTCAGATGATAAATAAGACCTTGATAAACAAAAACTTATTCAAAAACCCATTTAAAGAAAAATCAAGAAAACAAATACCATTAAAAGAAAATTTGTTGAAAGACACTTCACTAACAGCTCAGCCTTCAGGAAAACCACTTGAAGCCGGAGTTGAAACTGTAACTCTGTGCTCAATGGAGCCCAAAAAACCTGGAAAAATATCCGGGCTTGAAACAAAAAATCCGGGAATTTTGCAGAAACTTATGGCAATGGGAATTCTGCCGGGAATGCCAATAACGCTGCTTAAAAAATCTCCGTCATTTTTCTTTGAGGTTGATCAGACACGATATGCTGTGGATAAAGAAATAGCAAATCATATTTACGTAAGCTATTAAGATAAATGAAAAATAGAATGTTAAATGACAAAAACAGAAAAGATAGAGATAAAAAAGGTATAAAGGAGGAAAAAGTAATTCCTTTGTTTTCCTCTGTTCACTCTCTAATATGCTTTACAACATGTCCGGCTTCAGGAATTATAATTTCAGATAAAGCTAATTTTACCCCACTCGGAGAGCCTGGAAGACAAAAAATTGCTTTTCCTTTAACTACACCTGCAGCAGCTCTCGTGAGAATTACTGAACTCCCTATCTGCTCAAGACTTTTGTATCTAAAAAGTTCTCCGAATCCGGGGATATCTTTTTCAAAAATAGAAGCTATAGCCTCAATTGTAATGTCTTTTGGAGCCAGTCCTGTACCTCCGCTAGTAATTATGATATCGGCCTGGCTTTCGAGAGCAGAATTAACTGCTTTTATAATTGAAGTTTTTTCGTCAGAAACCAGTTTGTAAAAAACAACTTTATGCCCGGAAGCCTGAATGATTTCTTTAATAGCGTTTCCTGAAAGATCCTCAGCTTCTTCAGGAGAAATAGAATCCCCATATTTCTCATATCTTGAGCTTGAAATCGTAATTATGGCAAAAGAAAAGGTCTTTTTAACATCTTTTTTATGAATTTCGGGAACTTGTTGCTTATTTGGTTCTTCCATTAAATACACTCTCCTTTTAACAATAAGAATTTTTGGAGGGAATTTTAGACAACATTCTCAGGTTGATGTTTTATTAAATTTAACAAAATTAATTATAAAATCCAACTTCCCTCTTATTTTCCATAACTAATAGACATTTAACAACTAGTAGACATTTACTTTCAATATAGGTCTATGTGCTGACGTATATTTTAATATTTTATCATCCAATGCTCAAGTATGCTCATACTTGCAGCAGATGTAGGGACAGGCACACAGGACATCCTGCTTTTTGATTCGGAAAAAGAGGTTGAAAATAGTTTGTTTATGGTTGTGCCCGCTCCAACTCAAATTATTGGGAAAAAGATAGCAGAAGCGACTAGAAAAGGAGAAGCAATAGTACTTACAGGAACAATAAAGGGGGGAGGGCCATCAACATTTGCGATCAGAAAACATCTTGAAGCGGGAAATTCGGTATATTCTACCGAAAAAGCTGCTCTTACTATTCATGATAATCTTGAAAGGGTGAAAAATTTCGGAATTCAAATTGTTTCCTCAGAAAAAGCCAAAAAACTGGTATATGAGGAAAATGCAGTCAAAATTAATATGCAGGACTTTGATCCGGAATTAATTTCCTCAGCGTTTTCTATTTTTGAAGTCCCTATGCCTCAAAACTATGCTATTGCGGTACAGGATCATGGGAATGCCCCTGCAAAGAGTAACAGGATTTATCGTTTTGAACTTTTCAGAGAACTTATTGATAAAGGGGGAGAACTTAAAAATTTCGTGTTTAAGCCTGAAGAAATCCCCCAGGCTTTTACTCGAATGAAAGCGCAGGCAGATATTTTGCTTGAAACAGGTAAAAATCTTAAAATAAGTTCAGAGCCTATAGAAAAAATAATAGACAGCACACATGAAATAAGATCCAAAACTAAATTAGAAATAGAATCAGAAATTAAATCCAAAATTGAATCAAAAATTGAATCAGGAATTGGATCGGAAATTAAGTCAGTTTTCATGGATACGGGGCCTGCAGCTATTTTTGGAGCCCTTAGCGATCCTGCTGCAAAGCAGCCAGCCATAGTGATAAATATCGGAAATGGGCATACGCTTGGAGCTCTTGTACAGGAAAATAGAATTACAGCTCTTTTTGAACATCACAGTTCTCTGATGAATCCTCAAAAGTTACAGGACTATATAATAAGACTTGCAGATGGAAAGCTCGGGTTTGAAGAAGTTTTTGCAGATGAAGGGCATGGTGCATATATAAAAGAATTTCCAGGTTTTGATCGAGTTCGTTCTATAATGGTTACAGGCCCAAAAAGGGAAATGCTTGAAAAACTTTCAGATTCGGAAATCAAACCTGAGATTTTAAAAAAACTGTATTTCGCTGCCCCTTTTGGGAGTATGATGCTCTCAGGTTGTTTTGGACTGCTTGCAGGCTTCTTTGAGAAATATCCGGACCCATCAATAAAACTTATAAACCACTAAGTAGTAGGGAGTAGGTCATATACGCCCCAAATATCCAGTTTTTCAGGGGTTGTAGAATTTCAATTAAAGTTTTAATTCCGGAATCCTGCATAAGAGAAGCCGGAAATCCAGAAGTTGCCTGCCAGAGCAAGCTAGGCCAGGTTTACAGATAAATGTAAATACAGGCAGGTATCTCTATATGCACATATCTCATACTGAATGGTTTGCTTAATGCTCTTTTGTGAACTCAGGGCAAAAATTACTGCAAACATTTATATGCGGAAATAAATCCGTACAAATCCGTACAGGAATTTAAAAGAAATTCCAATAAAATTCTTATCAAAATCACTATCTTTCAGGAGAATCAAGCTTATGGTACGAAAGCCAGGTAGTATGTATAGAAACGTAAGACAGCGCTCATTTACCAGAAGAAAATATATGGGCGGTGTTCCAGGCAGTCAGGTTATTCACTATGACATGGGAGATAAAGCAAACAATACCTTCCCCATTAAAGTTTCACTTGTTGTTGAAGAAAAATGTCAGATAAGGCATGTCGCTCTTGAAGCAGCTCGTATTACAGCAAACAGGCACTTAAATTCTGACGCCGGAAAAATGGGCTTTTACATGAAGCTGCGTGTTTATCCTCATGAAGTACTCAGGGAAAACAAACAGGCAACCGGCGCTGGTGCTGACCGTGTATCCAG
>JBNAKO010000186.1:0-2223 GCA_049706495.1 Methanosarcina sp.
ATTAGGAATGATAATTAATGAACTGGTTTCTAATTCTTTCAAATATGCATTTCCAGATAACGATAAAGGAACAATTCAAATTAAACTATTTAGTGAAGAAACTACGGATAAGCTAAATAATAAAAAAAGTCAGGGTCAACCCAACCAAAGTCATACCAGATATACCTTGATAGTATCAGATGACGGAATAGGTATTCCCGAAAATCTTGATATTGAAAATTCGAGTACTCTCGGATTGCAGCTAGTAAATATCCTTATTGACCAGATAGACGGCTGCATAGAGCTTAAAAGAGAAAATGGGACCGAATTTTTCATATGGTTTAATAATCTGGAAAAAATAACCTGAAGCCTTTTATCTAAGAAATTGTTTCATGTACTCTCTCAAATAATGCGTTTCAAACATATGATAAAATTATATGTCATCTTTAAAAGTTTTTACTTCAAAGAATGATTCCTTTGCAAACAATTTTTTACAGAATTAATTTAAAATAACTAATGGTATAATGTTATATCTGGAGTTGGGAAATAAGTCGGGGAGTAGAGGGGTGGGAAGAAAATCTACCACACCAAAGAATAGCCTGGGGGTAACTGATCCTTCTTCGAAATAAATGCTTGGGGGAGCGGAACAATTTCGAAGACTGTATTGGGGAATACAGAAAAAGGACACAGTACCTTCTTGGCTTCTTCTTACTAACTTTTTTAAATTCTACCAAATTTTTCTGGTATTTCTTTTAATTTGAATTAATTTATTGTCAGTTCTTTATCAGGTCAATCATTTTTAGAATCTTGACTATTTTTATTCTTAATTATGAAATACTCTTATAGGACTTACGCGGTTGGACTAAGAAATCAACAGCATTAAACTTCCAACTGCCTAAAACGCAGCTTTGATAGCAATGTTTATTGTACTTGGTTTTGTACATCAAGTGCGTAAATCCTATCTTATATTTACTCCTGAATTTTTGTTTTTCATAAAAACAGATAATTTGATTTTCGATTAATTGCTCTTTGAACGAATCGATTTCCGAAATTCTGATTTCCTTGGACTCGAGCCTGTAAATACCCTTATTGGTCAGGATAAGCGTATAGAACTTAAAAAGCCATAGAACAAAAATCGTCATCCGGTTTAATAATTCAGAAATGTGACCCTTGACACTCGTTTAAAATAAGATTTAAGCTCACACTAGGATTTTAGAAGCATAAATTCTACAGCTCGTGTTAAAAAATAATTAAGAGGGATTTTTCACATATGTAATGAAATTGTATGTTTATTTTAAAACTTTTTATTTCTGAAAACGATTCATTTACAAACAATTTTTTACAGAATTAATTTAAAATAACAAATCGTAGAATGTTATATCTAGAGTTGAGGAATAGGTCGCGGAGTTGAGGGATAGAAAAAATATACCACAACAAAAAAAATGCCTTGAAGTTACTCGTCCTCCTTCGAAAAGATGCTTGGGGAAGTATAAAAAATTCGAAGACTGTATGAGGGCATACAGAAAGGATACAGTACCTTCCAGGCTTCTTTATTATTAAGTCAGCAAATTATAGCAGATCTTTTTAAGGTATCTCTTTAGTTTAACTCTATTTTAATGTATTTATATTACCCGGTATTTTTATTGCCTTAGATCTGTTTTATTCTAGATCTGTATTACCCTGTGTCCTGATTACTCTGTAATCTGTATTATCTTATATGTGACCTTAAATTCTGTACCTCAAATAAGACTAGAAAATTTATTTTGACTTTGTTAATACTTTATTCTTTCTTTATTTTGACTAACGCGTGAAATCAATAAGAATTATGTCTACTTTGTTATAGTACTCGCTTTTTAGAGACACAGTAATACAATTTAATGCTTAGTCAAACAATAGTTTGAGTATTGGTTCCGTCGTTGTGAACACGGATTCTAATTATTCAGGGATAAATATATGTAGTATACAATACTATGTGAAGTATGTAAGATACTTTTCCATAAATTGGGGAATTTAGGAAGAGGTCTATTAATTAATGGAACTTACGCACTTGAGGTTCAAAAGCAGGATCAATAGATCTCGCTATCAAACCCATACTTTAGACAGTTAAAGGTTAACATCGTTGATTATTCAGTTCAACTGCGTAAGTCCTAATTAAAATAAACATGGAGTGGTGAACTTGGTTCATGAAGAAGTTATGGCCAGTATATACGGCATGGTAGATCAGGTTATTAGATTTATTCCAAC
>JBNAKO010000187.1:0-10395 GCA_049706495.1 Methanosarcina sp.
TTGCGGTCTCCAAGCGCACCTTCCCAAACAGTATGAATATCTGATGTACACGGCGCGACAGCAAGAGGCCTCACTATTGCATCATATGGTCCTGGTGAAGGTTTTTCAGCATCAATCCAACCTACTTTCCCAATTTCAAGCATTGCAAATCCTTTCATATTATTACCCCGGCCTTCTCAAAATAATTATTTTTTAATATCTTTATAATAGCCCGCATATTAATTTGCTTTAGTGATATTTATAACTACCAAGGATAGAAACTTGAATTTTATTTTCAATTCAAACAAGTTAAAATATATTTTTCCTGCCGGTGGTCTGCTTAAATCTACCTTGAACAAAGTTGTTAAGATAAAGTTAAGAAAAGCGAAATCGAAAAACTCATGATTTTTGCAGATTATAAGGGGCGCTTTGTCGGGCTTATCCTGATAAAGTGATCTTTTCTATTTAGAGGGCTATTTTCTGATTAAAGTAAAAACATGTTAACCGAATCATATTTCCATTAAATCAACCCAAATGGAGATTATTTATAGAATTCTAAGCAAATAGATAAGGGGGTAATTTTCTGGAGATGCCAAAATTTAAAAGATTGCCAAGACATATTGCTATAATCCCGGATGGTAACAGAAGATGGGCAGTATCTAGAGGCTTAGAAAAGCATGCAGGATATGACAATGGAATAATTCCAGGCCTGGAGTTATATGATACATGCGTAAAAGTTGGAATAGAAGAAGTTACTTTTTTTGGATTTACTCAAGATAACACAAAAAGACCGCAAGTTCAAAGAAAAGCGTTTGTAGATGCTTGTATAAAGTCAGTTCAAGAACTTTCTAAACGTGATGCTGAACTACTTGTAGTAGGGAATACTAATTCGGATATATTTCCAAAAGAGTTACTTGCATATACAAAGAGAACTAAATTTGGGAAAGGTAAAATAAGGATAAATTTTTTGGTAAATTATGGCTGGTATTGGGATTTAACGTATGCATTTGAGAACTCTTCAGATAATAAAAATATGATAGAAAACATTGCATCTGCAGACATTCCAAGAATAGACTTGCTTATTCGCTGGGGAGGAAGACGTAGACTCAGTGGAATGCTTCCAGTTCAAACGGTATACTCTGACATATATGTAGTTGATGAAATGTGGCCAGATTTTAAGTCAGAACACTTGTATGACGCCATAGAATTTTATCAAAATCAGGATATTACATTAGGTGGATAAAAATAGGCAGTTCTATATTATTTGGTTGGGTTATCTCAAAACACTCTCTCATTCCTATACTTTTTGTTCTTCACTTTCGTAGTTATAGAAGACCCGTTTTTGCATTAAAACGCAACTATTCCTTCGTCAGGGACTTTGAGCCTTTCGGAAAGGTCTGGCAACCTACTGTAATTTTTACAGTAGGTAATATGCACATCCAGAAAGTGTAGTTGATATCATAGATCTATTTATTGTAACTTTTACAACTTGCCATTATTGACTTTCACCAACTTTTTAAATTGATTCTTTTATGTTTGGAGTTATTTTGAGTTAAAGGAAAGACTTGTTAACTGAATCCTTTCATTGAATCTATCCAAAACTGGGCTGAATACAAAGAAAAATTTCTCCTCTATTTCTAATTCAATAAAAATATATTTTTCCTGTAGGCGTCTTCTGCTTAAATCTCCTCCAATAGTTTGTTAAAAAATTTTAAGAAAAGCGAAATTAAAAATCCGAGATTTTTGCGTTTTAGAAGGGGTATTGCAGGGTTCTTTTAGAGTAAGTGATTATTTTCCTCTGAGGGGGGTTTTATTTAAGGGATATTTTTTCAGGTGTTATATTTTATGGAATATATTCGACATCAGATCCTTTCACCCATACAAATTTAAGCAAAAAGCCCTATATTCGGTCTTATGCGATTCAAAATTATCCTTGAGGAAGACGAAGAGGTCGGAGGGTTTATTGCCAGCTGCCCTGGTTTACCTGGCTGTTTTTCACAGGGAGATACGGTTGAAGAAGCTATTGAGAATATTAAAGAAGCAATTCAGGTCTGCCTGGAGTCTCTCGCAGAAGACGAACTTCAGGAATGCATTGGGAAATCTTCTTGCAGAGTAGTTGATGTAGTTGCTTAAATGTCTGGACTTCCAATAATTTCCGGAATGCAGGCAATTAAAGCCTTTTCTAAAGCTGATTGGCTCCCTCACCGGCAGGTAGGTAGTCACGTGGTTCTGAGAAAAGAAGGCTCGAAGATTACGCTTACTGTCCCGAAGCACAAAGAACTGAAACCTCGCCTTTTAAGAAACTTGATAAAAGCCTCAGGACTTACGGTAGAAGAATTCGAGACTCTCTTGAAGTAAGCTTTTTTCCATTCTAACCCAATAAAAATATATTTTTACTGTCACCGGTCTGCTTCAATAATACAGCGTATTAAATGAAGCGCAATAGATAAAGTAGGGGAACTAACTATGTACCGTTTCCTTGTTGTAATCGAAAAAGCAAATAGTAACTATTCAGCTTATTCTCCTGACCTGCCAGGTTGTGTGGCTACAGGCTCCACCCGTGAAGAGGCGAGAGGAATATCCACGAAGCTATTGAAATGCATGTGCAGGGGTTGCTGGAGGACAATTTACCCGTTCCAGAATCAGAATCCTTTGCTGAATATGTGGCTATTGCTGAAAAACCTTCCACCAGCTCTGAAGTTCTGTAAGTTAGATTTCTTACTGAGCTGGTTTCAAATTCCGACTATTCATATTTTTGACCAATAATAGGTATTCCATTTAGTTCTTTTATCTTGATTATCTGTTCCTGAATAATGGTTTAGAGAGATTAGAGGTAGTTTTGAAACGAACTCATTTTTAAATCCTTTTTAAATTACTCAAATATATTTTTCTTTTCGGTGGTCATCTGAAACGCCTGCTAATCATCTGTTAAGAAAAGGGAATTAAAACTCCTTGGTTTTTGCATATTAGGAGAGCCGGTTTGAAAGGCTGATAAGTTTAACCTCTTTTATTGGTTAGTATCAGAGATCCAAAATTTAATCAACCGATCCGTAGAATCTATATAAGATCTCGACAGCATAAAACTAAATATACAAAGGTTCGGACAGGAGTCTTAAATATGCTTATAGAATATATCCAGGCAGCTCTTGAGAGGGCAAAATATGAAATAATTGATGACGAAGAACCTTATTATGGAGAAGTTCCCGAACTTGAGGGTGTATGGGCTACAGGCAATACCCTTGAAGAATGCCGCAGAAACCTCGAAGAAGTTATTGATGAATGGATTGTTATCAGATTAAGAAATGGATTACCTCTACCCCGGATTGGAGACCATATAATCAAAGAACCGGGAGATATTGCAGTTGTCTAAATTGGTACCTGTCGATTGGCGAATTTTTGTTAAAAGGTTTCAGGAACTGGGATTTGAAGGACCCTATTCTGGTGGAAAGCACCCTTTTATGAGAAAAGGAGATCTTGTTTTAACTATTCCCAATCCGCATAAAGGTACAATCGGAGTTGACCTTCTGAACAGAATTCTTAAACAAGCCCGGATTTCAAGGGAAGAGTGGATTGTAGAAGATGATTCTTGAAGAATTTGAATCCATAGATATTTAGTTTACTTGAAATATATTTTTCCTGCTGGCGGTCTGCTTAAATCTCTTCCTGATAGATTTGTAAAGAATACAGAAATCAAACATCCTTTTTCCCATGCTCGGATAGATACTGTCTAACTGCACGTCTTGAGCTATGCCATGTTTTTCCTATTTTTACCGCATCCAGGAGCCCTTGCCTAGCTCGCAAGCTGAGATATTCCTGAGAATAAGGAGTTCCAATAGCAAGTTCTTTTAGAGGCAGCAGTTCATCATTTCCTCCTGAGATGGAGAGATAGAGGGTCAAGTTTTCATCCACGGCTTTTGCCATGAAATTGGCAAATGGTCCCAGGTTTCCAGCATCTGCGACTCTAAGGGATTTGTAGTATTTTCCTGTGTCCTCTTTTTTGAGCACGACAGGAGGATAATCCCTTGCAATCAAATACAGGTTTGTGAGAAGCCGGGCTACCCGTCCGTTCCCGTCACTGAACGGATGAATTTCTACAAACCTGTGATGCAGGAAGGAAGCTGTTTCAATGGGGTGTGCCTTGCTTTGAGCTATATTCTCAATTAACTCATCCATCAGTTTCACTATCTTCGACCAATCTGGCGGAGATTTTACTGCGCCAGTTATCCTAACATTTCTGGTACGGTATCTGCCTGCATCTTCAAGTATGCCTCTAGTTACAATTTCATGGATTTCCTGAATTATAATATGGTCTATTGAATATTTTTTCTTTGCCAGCTCTTCGATCCGGTCATAAGCTTTTGCATTGTTACTCGCCTCGATATGTTCTCTGAGCGACTTTCCGCCAATAGTCAGCCCTTCTTCCAGGACGAGTTTTGTTTCCTGAAGTGTTAGCGTATTTCCTTCTATCGCGTTCGAGTGGTAGGTATGAACTAATCTCATCTCTTCATGCAGCCTGCCTAAAGCATCTGCAGGGATGGGCCGCATGGAGTTTAATTGTTTCATTTTTTCGCTTATTCTGGTAAGAAGTTCTTCTCCAATCAGTTGAGTATCGGTATCTGCCATAATTCTACATATCCGATATGAGCACTTGATATATATCTGTATCGGCAAATATTTGATTTATCCGATATTGCAGTTCCTTTTTTCACTCAGCTCATTTGAGATATATTTTTCCTGCCGGCTGTCTGCTTAAATCTACTTCGAAAACGTTTGTTTAGATAAGGTTCAGAAAATGAAATTTCTAACCCGTGATTCTGAAGATTTAAAAGGGGTGCTTTGCAGGGCTTCTTTAGATAAAGTGATTCTTCTCCTCATTAGGGAGGTATTCTGATTCAAATTTCATCAAGTATGCGTTTAATATCCGGTTTTGCTTCTGGTATACCCTCTTTAACAGATAACCAAACTACCTGCAGGTTCACTCCAAAATAAGCATGAATCAACTTGTCTCGAATACCTGCAAGATCCTTCCACGGAACTAAAGGATATTTTTCGCGTACCTCATAAGGGATATTCTTTGTTGCCTCGCCAATGATCTCCAGAGCTCTGATAACTGCATACTGGGTCTTAAGGTCGGCAGCAAAATCTTCGAATGTTCCGCCACTGACAAATTGTTCTGCTGCTTCCATTGCATCATACATGTCCTGGACATAGTCTTTTGCTTCGCGAATCTCAATCCCTCTTCAGACGGCTTCAACTTCGTTCAGGATATGTTTGCCTATATTAGGCTTCAACGCATCTTTCATAACCAGGTCGACCTTTACGCCCAGAGTCTCAGAAAGATAGTTCTCAAGGTTTACAAATTTAAAAATAGTAGGGGTCCTGCTAAATTCAACAAGTATATCCAGATCGCTTCCAGGCTTTTGTTCTCCGCGAATGTAAGAACCAAAAATCCCCAGGTAACTGACATGGTATTTTTCTTTAAGCTCAGGAAGCATCTCATGAAGTTTCCGAATAAATATGTCAGCTTCTTTGAGGTTTTCCGGCATTTTCTCAGGCTCTATATGGTTCCTTTTGATATGTCATAGTATTCTCGGTTGTAGTATTTATAACTACTAAAGGAGCGGCTGAAATTTCCTGTCTTTATTTCCAATCCTTTTTGAAGTAAGATATTACTGCTTCAATCTCAAAATCAAGCAAAAGATACATTTAAGAAATGAGAGACAAATTGGTAGTTAGGTGGTACTCCTGGGTGAAGCTATCGAGTATGTAAAAATCCCCAAAAAAATCTTCGAGCCTATCAGTGATATGGTAAAAGCAGGCCTATATAAAGATGAGTAGGAAGCTTTTCAGAAGCTTGTGCATGACCGGCCGAACAAAAAATCAGCAAATACAGCAAAAAGATTGCCGAAATGGAGCAGAAATACGGCATGGTTTTTTCTGCTTTTGAGAAAAGAATTCATTCAAGAGCAGGAGAGGAAGATTTCGAGGAATGGGATGATTTCGTATTCTGGGAGAGCTACATCAAAGCATACAGGTACTAGGAACAGTCCCTATGACTATTAACAATATATTTTCTGTTCTTTCCTTCCAGTGAGCTTGTTCTTGAGTTAAAAGTTATCAAAGCAGTTGTTGAAACGCCTGCTCAGGCTCTGAAAGCTACAGTAATCCCTAAAGGTGGCTACACTCTGCAGATTAATTAAAGTTTAGGATCATATTTTAGACGATATTTCTACAACCTTCAAAAGGAAATGAAATGATAAAGCGCTGGGACAATTCTCCTCACTGGAAAGAGCGCAAAACATTTTTCTACCACGTTCAAATGGGAGATGAAGCTGAACCGAAAGAATCTCCTGTGGTCTTTATAGAAGATATCCTTCATGAAATAGAAAGAATACGAGTTAAAAATTTTGAGTAATTTGCAAGATTTTAAAGTAAGAGTTAATTATTATACTGTTTCCTCGTTTTAATAGAAAAAGCAAATAATGACTATTCAGCATATTCTTCTGACCTTCCGGCTGTATTACTACCGGTTCAACCCGATAAGAGGCAGAGAAGAATATCCACGAAGCTATTGAGATGCATGTGCAAGGCTTGCTGGAGGACAATTTACCTGTTCCAGAATCAGAATCCTTTGCTGAATATGTGGCTATTGCTGAAAAACCTTCCGCCAGCTCTGAAGTTCTGTAAGTTAGATTTCTTACTGAGCTGGTTTCAAATTCCGACTATTCATATTTTTGACCAATAAAAGGTATTCAATTTAATTCTTCGATCTTGATTATCTTTTTCTGAATAATGGTTTAGAGAGATTTAAGGTAGTTTTAAAAGGAGCTCATTTTTAAATCCTTCTTAAATTACTCAAATATATTAGGACTTACGCACTTGAGGTTCAAAATCAGGCACAATAGACTTTATTATTAAATCCATGCTTTAGACAGGAAAAGGTTTAATGCTATGATTCTTCAGTTCAACCGCGTAAGTCCTATATATTTTTCTTTTCGGTGGTCTGCCATAATCTACTTCGAATACGTTTGTTAAGAAAAGTCATGAAAAGAGAAATTGAAAAACCCATGATTTTTGCAGCTTTAGAAGGGACACTTTGTAGAAATTCTTTAGATTAAGTGATTATTTTTACCTACTGTAGAAGATGATATTGAAAACATTAAAGAAGCAATTCAGGCCGGCCTGAAATACTGGTGGAGACGAACTCAGGAATGCATTGGAAATTTCTCCTGCAGAGTGGTTGATGTTGTTGCTTTTAAATGTCCAGACTTCCAATAGTTTCCAGAATATAGGCAGTAAAAGCCTTTTTTTCTAAGCATACTTTTTTAATTTCAATTAAAAGCTAAATTGTGTTGGCAAATCTTTAAAAATTTTTGTAACCCATTCCTCAGTCCCACATTTTTCAGCTACTTCCCTAAACATTTTCTCTCTGTCATTACAGTAGTGTTTTCTTGCAATATTGTCAATAAATTCGTGAGGACTTTGCTCTTTATTCTTTATTCCATATTTACTACAATAATAATGCATTACCTTTTTTTCTAAACTTTCAGGGATTGTAAACGTTTTAATAAAAATTTTATGTCGTGCATTTGGGTGTTCCAAAACAAATTCATTTTTACTTCTTATAATTGAAATTTTGTTCATAAATGAATTTCCAGATCTAAGGGAGTCTAATATTTCAGACAATTTGGATATTAAAATATCATCTGAACAATAATCAGAATCAACGATATAAACAATGAGTATATCTTCTTCGAACTTACCAAGCTTATTTTTCACAATCCTAGTTAGATATTTATTGCAAGCGTCGAATTTTCCATTATCACCTAGAATGATCAAAGGATTATTAATTTTTATATAATGTGAACACATGGGGCTTGCAAGTTCTAAATATTTGTTTAAGTCGTAAGTAGGATGCGTCCTAATATTCCTTTCTATTGAAACTTGATCAAAAAAACAAACATCATACCTACCCTCACATAATATTGAATGCATATAGAACACCACTAAATAAATCAAAACCCTCTTAAGTCCGTATTTATTTCTTCTATTTCTTCTTTTGCGTCTTTTCCAGATATGATTTCTCTTTCAATATACCCTGTATTGTACCGGCTTAACCTAATAATATTTATTTCACCGAGTTTTTCTGATTTTTTTGCAGCATTAAGTATGTATTTCAACAACTCTAAACTGTGAGTAGAAATGAAAGTTTGATAATTATCAGAGTTATTCATTATTTCATCTGCGAAAACGCCGAGATAACCTGGATGCATTGTAATTTCAGGTTCTTCAAATATAATTATCCCATTTTTTATTAGAGCTGCCATAAAAGAGTGTTTTAAAAGAGATTTAAAACCTTCTCCCATAAAAGAAAGAGGTAATGGTTCGCTAACATCTTTTAAGAAAACGTATAAAATGTCATCTTTTTCTCTGATTTCTTCAAAATAAGGTATTTTTTCTTTCAAGTATGCAATAACGCTAGATAATTTTTTAGCTTCAAATAACTTATTATATAACATCATATTTCCATTATCATATTTATTAATAAGTAGCGGAATTGATAAGCTGTCTGAAATTTTCTCACTATATATGTTGAAAATTCTTCCTTTCACCATTTTAAGATTATTCAGTTTATTGTTTCTTCTAGAGCTTATAACTAATTTTTCTGATGTTATCAAATCATTTTTAAAATTTTGAAGTTCATTTTCAAATTCCTGTGATATATTATACAAGTAATCCATTATTTTTTCAGATTGAATGTTGTTTTCAAGAGCATCAGCTGCTGAAAGTAACCTCATGATTTTTTCATTATTATAATGATACCTAGATCTAAACCTTAATTCATTGAGATCTGAATATTTAAGTGAGCTAATATATTCAAAAAAAAGATTTTTCTCTTCTTCTTTCTCTGGTAATCCTTCTGGATAATACTTCAATGTTACATCGATAAAATCCTTACTATTACTTAATTCCATCTGGATTTCAGATCTTAAATTACCTTGTTGATTGCTATTTATTATATATTTAATGTTTCCATTTGGTGAAATTTCCAGAGCACCTTTGCCAAAAATATCTTTAAAATCGTTTAATGAAGAAACTCCTATCCCTATAGACTCTAAAATCGATGACTTTCCTGTGTTATTTGGACCTACTAAAATATTTATGGAGTTACATGAAAAAGTCATTTCTTGTATTGCTTTATAGTTTGTTATATTAATTTTGTTTATGAATTTCATAATAGAATTTCTCCATTTACTATTATTTTAACTAATAATTTACATCGATCTTGAATAAGAGCCTTCTAAAAAGTTGATAATAATGTATGACTAAAAATATTTTAGGATTGCCGACTTTTACACAGTTAATAATTAAAACGACTTGTTTCTTATATAACTTTTTTAGAACTTATACTATTCTTTCCAATTAGAATTTTCGCTTTCATATTTCTTAACTTTATTCCATGCAGATGTTTTTATTGCTGCTTTGCAAATATTTCCCCTAGCATTGCAAAGACTCGTACTACGCACTATAACAAAAATGGTCCAAAACGGTAATTATTGAAACTCCGAAAGATAAATCAATTATCTAGAACTTTGGGTACAAAAAACAAGAATTCAGATAATATAAAATTATCTAAGAAACTTACACGAAATTTTCCAAATTGCAAGCACAAAAGATGATAGTACAGTGTGCTTTCATGCCAAAGAAAAAAAGTCATCCTGCCTCCTAAAAAAGCAAAAAGCAGGATAAAAACCTAAAATCTTCAACTTTATTTTTCCATTACTTTCCTGTACATTCTTGCTTGGAACCCGTGATATTTCGCAAACCCTTCCGCATCCTTCTGGTCAATTGTCTGGCTGTCAAAGGAAACCAGATCTTCAGAATATAATGCGTTCGGCGAGCTGCGGGCAAGAATTATAAGGGCGCCTTTGTAGAGCTTAACTTTTACTGTGCCTGTGACCCTTTCCTGGGATTTGTCAATAAAAGCATTAAGGTCGGCAAAGAGTGGATCATCTACAAGGCCGGCATATGCCATTTCGGACCACTGCTCTTCAACGATTTTCTTGAACTTCAGCTCTCCACGAGTGAGGATAAGCTTTTCAAGATCTGCATGGGTAGCGATCAAAACAGTTGCAGCAGGATGTTCATAATTTTCACGGGCTTTAAGGCCAAGCACACGATCTTCAATCATATCTGTCCTGCCGACTCCGTTTTCGCCTGCAATTTTATTCAACCGCTTGACAAGTTCAACACCGCTGAGTTTTTCGCCGTCAAGAGAAACAGGGACTCCTGCTTCAAAACCGATGTCAAGAACCCTGGGCTGGTCAGGAGCGTTTTCAGGAGATACGGACCACTCATAGATTTCTTCAGGCGGAACAAAAGAAGGGTCTTCAAGCCTGCCGCCTTCGATGCTGC
>JBNAKO010000188.1:0-4445 GCA_049706495.1 Methanosarcina sp.
CTCCGACATTAATGTTAGTCACAATATTGTTGTTAATTGTATTAATTACGGTGACAGTATTGCTGACAGCATTACAGACATATACATAATTTCCTGCTACCGCAATTCCGGCCGGATAACTTCCAACATTAATGTTAGTCACAATATTGTTGTTAATTGTATTAATTACGGTGACAGTATTGCTGTTTGCGTTGGTCACATATGCATAGTTTCCAGCAACTGCAATACCCGCAGGAGTATTTCCAACATTAATTGTGGTCACAATATTGTTGTTTATCGTGTTAATCACAGTAACGGTATTGCTGTTAATATTAGTCACATATGCATAAGGTCCTGCTACTGCAATACTACCAGGCCTGTCTCCAACATTAATTGTGGTTACAACATTATTGTTTATTGTGTTAATTACAGTGACAGTATTGCTATTAGCATTAGTCACATATGCGTACGGGCCTGCAAATGCAATTCCGGCAGGATATTCCCCTACATTAATTGTGGTTACAATATTATTGTTTATTGTATTAATTACAGAGACGGTATTGTTGTTAGTGTTAGTAACATATGCATATGTTGAATTTGGATTTACCGCAACTGCTCCTGTATCCGGGCCTACATTCAAAGTAGATGTAGTATTATTCTCTTCGTCAACTAAAGTGACGCTGCCATTAGTTTCGACCGCAGGAGAAAGAATTTCTGGTTCTGTTACATTCTCTCCAGGTTCTGTTAGATTCTCTTCAGGTTGTGTTAAATTCCCTTCTGGCTCTGTTACATTTTCCTCTGTTGTTATATTCTCATCAGGAGTTGTTACATTTTCCTCGGGTATCGTCAGGTTCTCTTCAGGTACTGTCAGATTTTCTTCGGGTACTGTTAAGTTTTCCTCGGGTACCGTTATATTTTCCTCAGGAGCTGTTGCGTTTTCTTCAGGTACCGTTAGATTCTCCTCGGGTATTGTTAGATTCTCTTCAGGTACCGTCAGGTTTTCCTCAGGCACCGATAAATTTTCTTCAGGTACTGTTATATTCTCCTCAGGTGTTACCTGTTCCGTTTCGGTTTCATTAGGTTCCGGTGGCGGTGTTTCCGTTGTATTCTCCTCTGGCTCTTCTGTCACATTCTCTTCCGGAGCTGTTGGCTCTGTTTCTGTAGGCTCTGGAGGCGTTGCTGTTTCAGTGGCTTCTAACCCATTTTGTTCTGTTACATTATCAGTTAGAAGCTCATCTGATGTTTCCCCATTCTGTGCATTTACTGAGGCAACCGTCACTGATGCTATAAAAAAAATCATCATGAAAACGCTTAGCATTCTCTTTATCCTGTTAATTTTTTGTTTCCCCATTTCGTATACTCTCCAAATTCAGATTATTGATACAATCTTGGCCTGCTTCCTTTGATAGAACTACGCAAATATTTCTTACAAATTCAATTCCTATTTCACTTTTTAGATTTATTAACAAAATTTTATGCAATTAGCATAGCCTATAAAGGTGCTTTCAAAGTTGTATCAAGAGAACATCAAATTAATTTGATATAATAATTAGAGAAATATAAATAAGAATACAATAATAATAAGAACCTTGAGGTATATCGTCAAGCCTCTATAAACATATTTTAGGAATAGGTTTTTTAAGCACATTCCCTAAACTCAGAAAAGGGTCAGCAAAATATAATCTATTGATTCAATGTGAACATAGACTGGCAGTTCATGTTGACTTAAATGAAATGTATTGAGAAAACTCGCAAATTGATTCTACAGCTTTATATGTCCTATAAAAACTGGGCTGTTTCCTATCAAGAAAATTACCTGTTCCTTAACTTAAATCCTTACAATACATTTTTAAAATTAAAAAAAAGATTCAGTATTTTTTAGAATTTAATCAATAATTTTTGGCTATTATCTTCATTTACTTTAAAATTATATTTCAAATTACGTATTAAAAAGAATGGAATTAGAAAAAAGGAGTAATAAATCTGAAAAAACGAAATAGAAAAATAATGAATAATAAAAAATAATGAATAATAAAAAATAATGAATAATAAAAAATAATGGATAATTATACTGTATTCAGCTTTTGATTAAAAAATAACATTCCAGAGGCCTCAAGCCTCATATGGAAATTCCTGCACAAAAAAGTAATAAGTTGAGTATTTAGTCATTTATTTATTTATTTATTTATTTAGTTCTGAACTGAATCTGAACCTCAGTCATGAGTTCTCCTTCCGGGACTTCAGCAGGGTCATTGAAATATAATTCCCTGCTTGGAACTATAGGTTCTAAATTTTTCTCTGTCATATATGAGAATATTTTATTATATCCGGCTCCAACCCCTTTATATGGGCCGCGAGAAATAACAGAAACAACCTTTACTGCCGGTAAATTTTTGATTTCCATCCTGGGGTCATCTATAGAAATTCTGCCTGAAATCGGGAGAGCAATTTCGATATCTGCATCTGTTTCTTTATATTCCTCTTCATGATACAGGAATATAACAGGGCCGGTGACCTTTACCTGATTTCGCTGGTTTGCAGGGCTCCCAATACATGTGCAGATTTCTCCTATAAGTTTTCCGATGGTTGTTGAAAAACTTCCTTTTTCACGTTTACTGACTACACGCATTTCAGGTACTTCTTTAATAACAGGTTCTGTAACTGACATTTTAAATAACTCCATAACTTTTTCATTATGTTTGCAGGCGCCCTGCAAAATGCCTTCAATCATGTGTAAATACCCGATCTCATATCTGATTTCTTCTAACCTTCTCTGGAAACATGCCATTATTTGCTCATACTCTTTTTTATTTTCCCCATCAAGAAGCATACTAATTTCTTCAAGAGAGAATCCCAGAAAAATTAAGGTCTTAATTTTCATTCCTTTTTCAAGCTGGGAAACCGTATAATAACGATAACCCGTAAAAGGATCTTTTGCTTCCGGGACAAGTAATCCTTTCTGGTCATAGAGCCTTAGAGCTTTTTGCGAGAGGCGGGTCATAAACGAAAACTTACCAATTGGAATTTGATCTACTGGCATCTTGCTCGGTCCATAATTGTCCTGAAATTAGATAAATTGCCTTACTTTTCCCCGGGGAAGACTTCTTACGGATAACCTCGACAACAGCACTTATCCGAATAATCTATTATTCAGGTATCCCGGAGAATTGGAAAACAAAAAAATCGTGGATATATCATAGAATGACTACTCCAACTTATCTCTCCAATGACCTTTTTATTTTTTCAGAAAATAACTTCAAATTAACCAATTTGTCAAAAATTAGAACTGAGATTAAGGGTTTTGGGATAAATTTAACCAGAAGGTCTGATACGGCTTAAGAGATACAATTAATTTATTATATTTTAAACAGACATTTATTTTTTCACGATTAATAAGGTTTACCATATCTGTTTTTTTACTGACCGTTTTGACCAAATCATCAGGTAATGTAAGGGTAGTATCTAATTTGTCTTCATACATATTATTTACAACAACCATACTCTGATCTTTGTCTTCTATTAAGTAGGAAAAAATTTCTTTTTTGTCTGATTTTAACCTGGATAACTTCCCTCTTCTTAAGACAGGCATCTGTTTTCGCACTTCTATTAAGTTTTTGACTGCTCTGTAGATTGGATTATTTTCCTTTGAATTATAGAAGTCACTCTTTAAAATAGGCCCGCGGTTGATATCGCGGCTATCAAAACAACTTAAGTTTATATCTATTGTATTCAGAATTTCTTTACGCTTTATTTCGGCTTCTTTCCCATAATCCGGATTATTTTTAGCTCCGATTTCATCTCCATAATAAATTACAGGTATCCCGGGAAGAGAAAGAAGTATAGCAAAAGCAAGGTTAATTTTTGCCGGATCTTTATCTAAGAAATTAGCCATTCTGCCACTAATTCCCAGATTCTTGAATTCTTCACCTTTTGAAATTAATGCCTCATAAATAATTTCTCGGGTACAGGCGTCAGCCATCTCAACGGTTAATTCATCGTGCACTCTTAAAAATTGAGCCCATGCTGTGGATTCAGGAATGGCAGGAGCCTCTTCATACACATTCCAAAAATAGTCATTATTTCCTGTAATTAAGCTTGTCCAGATCGCAGGCATAAGCGGGAAATTATAAGCAACTTGAACCCCATCTGTTCGAGTTAAATCTTTACCTCCATAAATATTAAAAGAGCGTTCATTACCAAAATATTTAAGAACCTCTTCCGGAGGCTCACAAGCTTCAGCATGAAAAACTGATCTGTGGCCAATTGCCTGATTAAATGAACTTAAAATCTTGATAATACTGTGGGTCTTTGGCCTGTTTTCAGCATTTGTACCCTTTTCTTTTATTAAAAAAGGAATGGCATCCAATCTGAATATATCTATACCTTTATTGCTCCAAAAAGCTATTATTTTTTCCAATACATAATAAATAACTTCCGGGTTTTCCCAGTTTATATCGAGCTGGAAG
>JBNAKO010000189.1:0-21772 GCA_049706495.1 Methanosarcina sp.
GCCGTTGATTGTTATTTTTCCGCCTTTCATTCCACAGGCTTCTCCGCGATAACCTGCACCTACATAGTAGCCTGCGTTTCCATTAAGGACGATTTCGCCGCCTGTCATTTCACAGCCGAGCCAGCTATCTGCATTGCCGTTGATTGTTATTTTTCCGCCTTTCATTCCAAAGCCGCAGTGCATATCCACGTTGCCGTTGATTTCTATTTCTCCGGCACTCATATTCTGACCAATGCGTTTTACTCTGGAAACGTCTCCTTCGATAATTATTTTCGTGTTTTCTGCGGAATCAGTACCTTCGACTTCTATATTGAAGAAATCTCCAAGAGGAGCCTGTGAGTTTCCATACCAGACTTTTATTGTCTTAATCTCTTCTTCGGTTTTGCCTGCAAAGTTGTCCGGGTTTACATCATCGGCTTCTATGGGAATTTTATTGGCCGCTTTTAAGGAAATCTTTACAGTCTGCATTTAGAATACCCCCTCAGTTGCGATTTCTACAGGCTTCTGGAGGTAGATGTCCTCAACCATGTAATTGGCTTTGCTTACTGTGTAATATTTCCTGAATTTGGTGTCTATATCTTTCTGCATAGCATTGTCAATCTGTGCAGGGACTTTTGCATTTACCCAGTAGATCTTGCCCTTTGGAGTGGCTTCGATTTCCCCGTCTTTTACGACAACTTCTCCGCCTTTCAGAGTATATGTGGCAGCCGAGAAAGCTTTCTTAACTTTCGCATATTCAGTGGACGGATCAATCTGTCCTGGCAGGATGTCGTAGATAGCAACATCAGCATCGGCACCAACCTTAAGATTGCCTTTCTCAGGCCTGCTGTACATCCTTGACTGGGTGCTTCTGGTCATAACTGCAAGCTCATAAAAGTCCAGTTCTCTATCAATACCTGGCAGCACCATCCTGTCAGTAGCCATTTTTGAGAAACCGGAGATTACTTCTTCTCTTCTTTTTGCACTCATGAGATAGGTAAAGGCTTCAGGATAATTTACGAAAGAACCGCCATTTGGACTGTCAGTTGTAAACATAACTTTCCAGGGGTCTTTTACAAGCAGGGCAAGTTCAAGCCCAATTGCCCACTGCACTGCATTTATGAAGCTCTTTGGGGAATAGAATAGAGGGACAACTCCGGATGCATCTTCAAGTTCGATATCCTGGTTGCTCCATTTCTCATGCAGAAGCCTTGCATTTGCATATTCTACAGGGCCGTCTGCTGTCATTGTTACTGCAGGGCCAAAAATGACCTGGCCAAGGTCAAATGTAAGATGGTCTACGCCGTTTACGTAATCAGCAACCATTGGAGCTCCGGTTTCAAAGTCTCTCCAGGAAGTTCCTGCATAAGCATTGAACTGCACGTGAGTTGCATGAAGAGCCTGCCTATCCCGGCTCGGCTTAATCTTTTCAAAAAGCTTCATTGTCTCAATTGTGGTTGCATAGTTTCCTGGCTTTCCGAGGTTATTACAGTGCACATGTACGGAATGAGGCAGCTGAAGGCGTTCGTTAACTTCGGCAAGACCCATAAGAATTTCTGCCGGGGTTACATCGAAATTCGGGACAGGGTCGTAAAGTCCGCTGACATTTTTACCCCAGCCCCAGGCTTCTCCTCCTCCAGGATTTACAATTTTTATCCCATAACCTCTTGAAGCTTTAAGGCCCCAGGCAACGTATGCTGCCAGCTTTTCCGGCTCTTTATCCCGGATATATTCCATTACCTGCCAGTTGCTTCCGAAAAGGGAAAGGCCCATCTTGTCCAGAATAGGGATTTCCTTAAATTCTTCGTGAGTGTGCCTTGCAGCGAGCAGAGGAATTGCAGCCTCACAGATAGTTGTATAGCCAAGTTTTGCATACCTGTACCCAATTGCATAGGTATTTGGAGTGTTGTAGCCTACCTGTGCTCTTGTTTTTTCTGTACGGGCAACCTGGCCTGAAAGCCCTGGCACAAGAGTCTTTCTTGCATCATTCGGATTGATAAAACGTCCGACATTGATTTTTCCGGCACAGTGAGTGTGGCCGTCAAAGCCTCCTGCCATGGTGAGCCTGCCACCTGCATCGATTACCTGTGCATTTCCGGAAACGCTTTCTACAATTTTTCCGTCTCTTATGCAAAGATCCATTGTCTCGCAGTTGATGCCCTGAAGAGGGTCGCAAACACTGGCGTTTTTAATCAGGATTTCTGACATGTTTTCCGACATTTTTATGCACCTTTTTTAAGTTCTCTTACCTTTTCGGTCAGGTCTTTTACAATCTCTTCGTCGGTCTTGAATTTCGTATCAATCAATTTCTTCATGCGCAGGGAAATTGCGTCCATCCTGTAAGCTGTCCCTTCAGCTTCAATTCCCACAATTGCTGAAGGAATTACCACATCTGCAATCTCAGTTGTAGGGTTTGGATAAGGATCAATCTGAATTACAGGAATTCTCGCCAGATGTCTGACAGCTTTTTGCGGGAAATGAGCTCCTGCATCGGCTGCAGCTATAATTGCAGCATCAGGCTCTTCCCGAACAAGAAGGTCATTTGCTCCGGTTTCTCCCGGATTGTAATACGGATATCCCCGCGCAAAGTCAATTGCCATCGGGAATCCGGTTTCCCAGGTCGCTACCTGTCCGAAACCCGTAACGTTGTAGTGCCCACGCATCCCGATCATTACGGCTTTTGTGTGCTGGTTAAGATCTGAAATTAAAGAAGACATCGCATCCCCATTCTTATATTTAGAACGGGACTGTGTAACTCCCATTCCGAAGAAGATGCAGACGAATTTTGCATTTTTCAGCATTTCAGCAAGCTCAAGGATCTCAGCCTTCGGGACGCCTGCAACTGTTTCAGGAACAACATATTCATGCCCGTTTATTATTGAACGAAGGGCAATTACAAGGAGTAGGTCTGAGCCCTGTTCAATTTCAACATATTTGTCTGCCATTTTTGCAGTGTCAGTTTTCCTGACATCAACAACTACAACTTTTTTGCCTTTTCTTCCTTTTTCGGTAAAAAGCCCTTTTGAAAAGCTTGAATAGCGGACCATATGCCTCGGATGAGCGTGTACAGGATTACAGCCCCAGAAAAGGATTAAGTCTGCCCTGTTCTTGATTTCTCCAAGAGTAGCCGAAGGAGCTCCCTTTTCCTGGGCAGCAAGGGCTGTTGGCCCGTGGCAGACGTTTGCTGTAGAATCAATAACCGAGCCAGTTTCTTCGGCAAGCTGGATGGCTCCACTTACTGCTTCGCAGGAGGTGGAACACCAGCCGTAAGAGAGGGTTCTTTTAGAGTTTACCAGGATTTTTGCGGCAGCTTCGATTGCTTCTTCGTAGGAAACAGGTACAAGTTCCCCATTCTTTCTGATCATAGGGGTCTCTGTCCTTTCATGCTCAAGCATGCCAACAAATTTACTGTATCCAAGTACGCAGGCGTTTTCTATTTTTGTGATTTTGTTGTTTTCAACGGTAACTGTGATATCGTCGCAGAGGGACCCGCAAAGGGAACAGACTGCGTCTTTAACTACTGGCATATTTTTTCCTCCAGGTTTTTCAGATTTTGCCAGGCCAATTTTAGATCCAGAATCTGAATTGATAAGATCTTTATACTGATTTTAATGCGAATTTTTACTGATATTGAATTTAATTACTTGAATTCTGGCAGATTTAAATTTAAGTTAATATAAAACTAACATAATATAAATTTGAAGTAATATGAACATACAGTATAATAAAGTAGAATTCCAAGCCGAGTTCTTAAGCTTCCATATAGGTTTTCATAAGGGACTTCATGTCCAGAGGTTTTTCATCTGTAACTTCGATCTCTGCCGGCACACCTTTGAACCCTGGCATCCCGCAGCCGTGAGTATCTGGGCTCAGGACTGCATTTGCCCAGGGTCCCATTGGAATAAAAGCAAGTCCTTCAGGATTTCCTTCATTTGCTTTTGCAAAAACAACCACTTCCCCAAATTCAGTGGTTACTTTCAGGCTGTCTCCTTCGGAGGCTCCTAATTTTTCAAGATCTGCAGGGTTTAATTCGCAGTAAGTACAGGCATCAAAATAACCTTTTTGCGTTTTTGCTTCCAGATATGTGCCCTGGTCGGCGGTTCTTCCGGATATTAAATTAGCTTTTATTTTCATTGAAGTTCCTCATGGAATCTAACAGGATTTTTAATAAATTAGGGTTTCTTAACGAATCTTGATGAATCTTAATGAATATAATGAATCAAATAAAATGAACTGAATAAATTCTGAAACTCCAGCCAATCTGGGAAATCAGTGATAATTGTGATTTAATAAATGCGATTTAGCCAATGTGATCTGGGACAGAAAGTTTAATTAACTTAGTCTGGATTCACTGGGAATTCAGTAATGATTTAGTAATGGTTGAGTAATGATTAGTATAATTTAGAAATTATTTATTCGCAATATTTTAATGAAAAATCGGGTTAGCATAGCGAACTTTAACCCGATTTTTCAAACTTCCAAGCAAATGTGCAGGTACAATGTTTCTTTCTAAGTATTCTATTTATGGCATCTTAAATTAAAAAGATACTTAAATAAGGATTTCTATGGAAATTTTTTAATTTTAATTTTAATTTTAATTTTAATTTTAATTTTAATTTTTAATTTTTAATTTTTCTAAATTCTCTAAACTTTTTAAATTCTTAAAATTCTCAGAATTTCTGAAGATCCTTTTGATTTCTTTTTAATTTACACCCTAGTAATTGAGAATACTTCCAGATTAATCGTTATAATTCTATGGTTTATATATATTTAATCAGATTTAGATTTATAGGCAGGCTTTGGATATACAGTTATGGTTGAATTTTTTCTGAAACGCTGCCCCGTATTCAGGATTTTAAAAACAAATTGATATTATTTTTATTTCTTTTTTATTATATATACATTTACTATACAGGCTATATCCCAATAATTTCTTTTAATATATATTACCGTGTTATGTCGCGTTGAACACAACACATTGGCTGTTATCCCAAGCAATTTTTGAATTCTAAAAAGGCGATTTTTCACACTTTGAAAAGGAGATCTTTTAAAAAACCTTTTATGAGAGACACTATTTTTGGCTTTTTCAATCGTTACCCTTTAATATATCTTTGTACATTTGTGTGTTGCAAGCCCGGATAGCCTAGTCGGTTGGGGCGCCAGACTCATAGGGACAATTATATGAGGCGTCTTTAATCTCCTGAGATATCTGGAGGTCGCGTGTTCGAGTCACGCTCCGGGCACTTGATTTTTACTTATTTTTGTTTAAAGCACTTTTATTCTATCCTAATTTCTGTTCTATTTTTTGAAACAAATTCTTGTTTTTATGATAGTGTATCTTCTATATTATTTTCCATACTCAAGCTCTATAACTAATTATACATCAGTTATTTAATATTTCAAGCTCAGTTCTTATTTTTCATCCTTTTAAGTTAATTCTCCCCCATAAGCCTGCTTTAATTTTTTTATGTTAATTTTACCCATTTGAAGCATTGCCTGCATGACTCTTTGCGATTTTCCCGGGTCCGGATCACTTAGCATCTCTCCCAAAATGGTTGGGACAATTTGCCATGACACCCCATATTTGTCTTTTATCCAGCCAGGCCCCTGATTCTCTCCACCTTTAGAGAGCTTTTCCCATAACTGGTCTACTTCTGCCTGGGTCTCGCAATTCACAAATAATGATACCGCTTCGGTGAAAGTAAAAGGATGTTCCAGGTTACTGTCCATGGCCATGAATTCCTGTTCGTTGAGTGAGAATACAGCATGCATTACTGTTCCTTCCGCACCCTCTTGACCTTCATTATACCGCTCTATCTTGTTAACACTCGAATTATTAAACAAAGATACATAGAAATTCATTGCTTCTTCGGCTTTTCCGTGTTGCTTTCCGACAAACATCAAAAATGGAGTGATTTTTTGCATACGACTTGCAAGATTCAATTGCCATGAAACACCAAATTTATCTTCAATCCATCCGAATTTTTCACTAAACGGATATTTTTCCAGCTCCATAAGAACTGTTCCACTCTCTGAAAGCTTATCCCATAAATTATTGACTTCTTCCTGCGTCTCGCAATTGACGAAAAACGATAACGCTGGAGTGAAAGTAAATTGTGAATTCCCACCGTTTAATGCAATAAAATCCTGCCCTTCGAGCTGGAATGCCGCAAACATTGCTGTTCCTTTCGGTGCAGGGCCTGCTTCTCCATAGCGCATAATGTTTACAATTTTTGAATTTGCAAAAATGGAGATATAATAATTTGCGGCTTCCTCAGCATTGCTATCGAATAGCAGGCATGGAGTAATTTTTTGCATATGCACTCTCCTTTAATATGTTCTCTCCTTTAGATTTGCTCGAATCTAAATATTGTTTTTTAATTTTTTCATTTTTTCATTTTTTCCAACAATTCCTCGAGACGATCATACATTTCATTAAAATCTTCTTCCATGTTGGGGTCGGACAGAATCATCCCGTCTCGATCCTCTACGCTCTGGAACACAGATTGATCAACTAATCTGGTCCGGGAACCTGGCAATTCCTCAAATCGAGTAGTCTGGAGAACTACATGACCTTTTTCGGGAAGGTCATCCCATTCAAAGGTGCCTATAATTCTCTCAGGAGCTGTAACTTCATGATTTACTCCATGAAATACAAACTCATTTCCCTCCTGATTTTTCTGGATGTATCTCCAGGACCCTCCATTTTTCGGCTCAAATGTCTCAAGCTTAGTTGTGAATCCTCTTGGCCCAAGCCATTGTACAAAAAGTTCCGGATCTGTAAATGCTTTGAAAACAAGCTCCCGAGGAGCATCAAATTCTCGTTCAATAATAAACTCCTGCTTTCCAGGTTCTGCGGTAATCTTAGTAGGATTATTTTTTGTCATGTTCAATCACTCTTAATTCTTTTAATGAATGCATTATTTCCCATTTCCCTGATCTTTCGCTGATTTGGCCTCTTTTAACTTTTCGTAAGATATTCAGCAAATTTGTCAAGGGATTCGTTCCAGCCAGCTTTAGCCAAATCCCTATTTTCTCTATCGGGAAAGCCTTCATGCCGCAGAGTAAGTTTAGTTTTCCCTTTGTCTTCTTCAAATGTCGCCGTTACAAGTAACTCTAAAGGCCAGTCTCCACTCATTCCATAATGAGAAGCCGGTACCACATTACCCTGAGCATCTGAAAATGAATCTGTAGTGACAATCTTCTCCTGCTCAACAATTTCTCGATAAACGCCTGTACTCCAGTAATCTTCCCCTTCAGGCGACCGCATGCACAAAAGAGACTTTCCTCCCACGCGGAAATCTGTCTTGATAACGGGCGCAGTGAAACCTTTCGGTCCCCACCATTCCATTACATGCTCAGGTTCAGTCCATACCTTCCAAACGAGATTTCGCGGCGCATCAAAAACTCGTGTAATGACAAGCTCTTGATCCCCAGTTTTCTGATTCGATTCTGTCATTTAAGCAACCCCCTCTATATGAGATAATAATGAGTAGAATAATCTCTAAATCAGTCTTTTATTCTCATAAATTTTAAGTTTAAATCCCCATTTTTCTTGAATGCTGGTTTTCTACTCCCCAATATAAAAGAATTTTTTATACATAGGACTTATGCAGTTAAAATATAAAAATCAAGCGCAGTAGACCTCGTAAGTTATACATGGATGTGAAGTCAATGTAGATTTAAAACTATTATTTCTTAGCTTAACTAAATAGGTCAAAATATTGAATTGCAAAATTGCATAGAACTTAAAAAGATTCACGAAAAATTTGCAATTAGAGTTCGTTCCTCATCTCTTTCTCTAGGTTATACAAAACCCACTCCCCCGAGCCTGAATTTCTGCCCCCCAGTAAATTAAGAAACAAGTTGTGTAACTGTTCGTCCAATTACGAATATATCTGAAGTCCAGACAGAGACAGTCTTAAGGCCTGTCCGAAAAGTTTTGTAGTGTTGAAATCTTTACATTGACATTATCATAATCGTAAATAATAATGGAATATTGCAGATCCGAGTAACTTTACAGTATACAACTTAGACTATAATAAGAGTAAAAGTATATTATTAGGGTGAGGGGTTATGTTTTTACTTCTTCGACTTTAAAACTACTTCCTAATATTTTCTCCATAATAAATCCTATGCATATAAACAGAGGCAGCGATATGAGCGTTCTTAAAATTGTAAATTTTATCCCCAGGTAGCCCATTTCTATTCCCAACATAGGTAACTTCATTGAAGAAAATGCCCCCAAATAGATGAAAATGTTTCTTACAGATGCACCTTTCTCATACAAAATATATGCGACCGGAAATGCACCGTAAAGAGGACCTGCTTGAAGCATTGCCAACAAGATAACTAAAAGGATTCCTTTAACTCCTGATTCTTTACCTATATGCTTTTCAACCATCTTTTTTGGAAACCAGGCATCGAAGAGCCCAATGATTATAAAAAGGAAAGGGATGAATGAAATCATTTCTATAAAAAATTCACTGAAGTTAGAGGATATAACAAGCCCTGGTTTAAATCCTACGAAATATGAACAGACAGAAAAAATAACAAACAAAATAATCCATATAGAATTTTTAAGGTATTTCTTCACATTAACTGCCCCATTAAAACGCCAATAAGTATCGCCGCAATCAGGTTAAAGACATTTCTTACTATTGCTGCTTTCTTGCCGAAGTATTTGATTTCAAGCGGCAATGTAACAATTCCTACCATCATTAGAGTAGTCATAAAAACTGTAACAACAGAGTAAGTTGCGCCCTGCTTAAGTAAAGCAGCAGCCAGTGGGTATGCAATTATACCGGGTACCAGAGTAATTGATCCAATAAATGCAGCTATTCCGAAACCATACCAGCCGGAATTGGCTCCAAGATAATCCACAATTATGGGGGCTGGAACAAAGAAAAGCACTATACTGATGAGGATTAAGATGTTGAGAAATGGATGAAGAATATTTAAAAACATTTTCCAGCCTTTCTTCACACCAAGGACCGTCTTTTCTTTATCCAGAATAAAAGATAGAAGTAAACTTATTCCCGTTAATAATCCGAGGATTAAAGTGTTTCTAAACATCCCTGTTCCTCTGTTCTATAGTGTACCTGGTTTTCTGTACAGTTTACTCTTTAGCCTTTTCCGAAGAAACAAACAGTCAGAACCTTAGATAATTTCTGAAGAAAGTAAAGCCCAATGGAAAATAATGGAAAAGCACCTCAATTTCTGGCTTTACAGGAATTATAGGAATTTTGGGCCGAATTTCATAACTTTTTGTAAGTTTTCAAGAAAAAATCCAAATCCTGTTTCCTTCTTTCGATATCTTGCTTAAGCTCATCCAGTTTTTCCATACCTTTTTTGGTTATTTTGTACCATTTTTTTGCTGGTCCGGGTTCTGAAGTGTCCCAGTATGACTCAACAGCCTCTGCTTTTTCTAGATCATTCAGGGCTCTGTAAAGAGCAGGAGTATCTATGAGGTTGAAAGGCATTTCTTCTTCAAATCTCTTGAATAAAAGAGCCCCGTAAGCTGGTTTTTGTGCTAGGAAAAGCAGTATAAAAGCCGGAGTATGGCGGAAGTATCTGTTTACTGACATGGCGACACGCTTTTATTGTTATTAATGACTATCACACTATAGTGTAAATCACATATTCAAACATTTAACATCTAAGTGTAATAAGCAGTATAGTCTAACTTAATATATAGAATTTTCTCTTTATGTGTATTCTTTCTACAATTCTTTCGGCAAATGAATGTATACCGTAATTTCTTTTTTAAGAATTAGCCAGATATAGCTAAATTTTTCTCTTTAAATATTATTTTGTATTATTTTAATACATGATAAAAATAGTAAGAGTTAAAAAGAATAATGAATAGATACTTGAAAATAAATTTTTAAGAATAAATATTCAGACGAATTTGAATGATTAATGAAAGGGTTTTAAGTCTGAATATAATTGAGGAGTGAATGTAAGGCTGAGAAATGATGAAATAATGAATAGATTAAGAAAACCTGATAAAGATCATGTCATTTTATCATCTTTTGCATAGACTTCAGCCATTTAATATGAGGAATAAAAAATGATAAACGGTGAACTAAAAAGCCAGATTGATAATATATGGAATGCTTTCTGGTCTGGAGGAATTTCGAACCCTCTAGAAGTTATTGAGCAAATCACTTATCTCCTTTTTCTAAAACGGTTGGACGACCTCCATACGCTGGAAGAAAATAAATCAACCCGGCTTAAACGCCCTATGGAGCGCCGGATTTTTCCTGAAGGACAAGATCCAAAAGGCCTTCCCTATGAGAATCTGCGCTGGTCTCGCTTCAAAAATTTCGCCCCTGCAGAAATGTTCAAGGTTGTAGACGAACATGTTTTTCCTTTTCTTCGCACGCTTGGAGGCGATAATTCCACATATGCACACCATATGAAGGATGCCCGCTTCACAATACCTACGCCTGCCCTTCTTTCTAAAGTAGTGGATCTTCTGGACAAAGTGCCTATGGAGAACCGCGACACAAAAGTCGACCTCTATGAATATATGCTTGGCAAAATCGCATCTGCCGGGCAGAACGGCCAGTTCAGAACTCCACGCCATATAATCCGCCTGATGGTGGAATTAACTGCTCCTCAGCCAACAGATATAATATGCGACCCCGCATGCGGTACAGCCGGATTTCTAGTTTGTGCAGGCGAATATCTTCGCGAACGTCATCCGAATATCCTGCACGACGAAAAATTGAAACAACATTTCCACCACGGAATGTTTCACGGCTTTGATTTCGATAACGTTATGCTTCGTATAGGCAGTATGAATATGCTTCTGCACGGCGTGGAAAATCCAGATATCCGTTACCGTGATTCTCTAGCCCAGGACAATGCAAGTGACGAGGAAGCTTACACTCTTGTACTTGCAAATCCTCCATTTGCAGGTTCGCTTGATTATGAAAATACTGCAAAGGACCTTTTGCAAATTGTCAAAACCAAGAAAACTGAGCTTCTTTTCGTGGCCTTATTCCTGCGCCTGTTGAAACCTGGGGGTAGAGCTGCTGTTATCGTTCCAGATGGCGTGCTTTTCGGTTCAAGCAAAGCTCACAAGGAACTTCGCCGTATGCTTGTCGAGGACCAGAAGTTAGATGCAATTGTTTCACTGCCAGGTGGAGTTTTCAAGCCATATGCAGGAGTCTCTACTGCCATTCTTCTTTTCACAAAAACAAATTCAGGAGGCACTGATAATGTCTGGTTCTACGATGTTCAGGCTGACGGATGGAGCCTTGACGATAAACGCACTCCTCTTCTGAGTGAAGATAAACTGGGTCCTGTTTCTTCAACCGAGCTTAGTGAAGAAGAGCATGCCAAAAATAACCTGCCTGATGTCCTTGCCCACTGGCAGGAACGTAATAACAACGAATTCAAACGATCCCGAACCGAACAGAGTTTCTGTGTCCCAAAAGCCGATATTGCAGCTCAGGGCTATGACCTTTCTCTTAACCGCTACAAAGAGATAGTGCATGAAAAAGTGGAACATAGGCCCCCAAAAGAAATACTAGAAAGCCTCGCAAAACTGGAAGCTGAAATTCAGCAGGAGATGGCGGAGCTGGAAGGGATGTTAGGATGAAGCTTCTTGTAACTATAGAAGAAGCCTGCGAGCTTGTAACGGATGGCACTCATTATACTCCAAAGAATGCAGGTATTGGAATACCATTCCTGACAGTAAAAGATGTTACGGATCTAGAGTTAGATTTTATCAATTGCTCGTTCATTACTCCAGAAGATTATATTGCAGCAAGAGACGGTAAATCTGCACCACAAAAAGACGACGTTCTTTTCTCGAAGGATGGAACTGTAGGAAAAGTTCATGTTGTTACAACTGACAGACAATTTGCTGTTTTATCCTCATTGGCAATTCTAAGGCCAAAAAAGAATATGGTTGACACTACATATTTTGGGCATGTTTTACGTTCGCCTATAGTGCTTGAGGATGCACTAAAGAGAAAAACTGGCTCTGCCATTCGGAGGATAGTTCTTTCAGATCTTAAAAAAGTGAAGATTCCCCTTCCCTCATTAGATGAACAAAATAAAATTGCAGATGTCTTAGGCCGTGCAGAATCTCTCCGAGCTAAACGCAGAGCTGCCCTTGCTAAGCTCGATGAACTGGTTCAATCTATTTTTATTGAGATGTTTGGAGACCCTGCTACTAATCCAAAAGGATGGCCTATCTGTAATATAGGTAATTTGCTCGAATCAGCATCTTATGGGACAAGCGAGAAGTCAGAAGCTACAGGAGACTATCCTGTTTTGAGAATGAATAATATCACTCGTACCGGCGAGATGGATTTAACTGATCTCAAGTTTATGGACTTGGCTGATAGCCAAAAAGAACGCTATTTGGTTAAAGCTGGAGATGTCTTCTTTAATAGAACTAACAGCGCCGAACTTGTAGGAAAAACAGCTATTTTTCGTGATGCTAGACAAATGGCATATGCTGGGTACCTTATACGTCTCCGAGTAAACAGTCAAAACGATCCTGAGTATCTCTCAGCATTTCTTAATACCGATTATTCCAAGAGAATGCTTCGTGGAATGTGTAAAAGCATTATCGGAATGGCAAATATTAATGCTACTGAGATACAGGCGATGAAAATACCACAGCCACCTCTTTACCTCCAACAAGAATTCACACGTCGTTTATTAATCATCGAAAGGCTGAAAGCAACTCATAAAGCCTCACTGGCAAAGCTAGATGAACTTTTTGCTTCTCTCCAGTACCGAGCTTTTAGGGGAGAGCTGTGAATGAATCGTATTACCTTTGAAGTGAGGTTCAACGGAGCATATCTATGAACAACTTCGCCTTTCTCGAAGCCGAATGGCCTTTCTTGTATGAGGCAGCAACAAAAGCCTCAAATGCAGTTTATCCTGATCCTCGTACTGCCTGTTTTTATGCTCGCAGGGCTCTGGAGCTGGCTGTAGAGTGGATATATAAATATGATTATACTCTGCTCCTGCCGTATCAGGATAATTTGAGTGCTTTAATTCATGAGCCTACATTCAAGAAAGCTGCGGGAGAGGCTGTTTTTAATAAAGCAAGAATTATTACTCGGCTTGGAAATGAAGCTGTACACAGTAACAGCTCAATAAAAGAATATGATTCCCTAACAGCAGTGAGTGAACTTTTCCATATAAGTTACTGGCTGGCTCGCACTTATGCGAGAGGAGAGAAGCCTGAGCTTGGACTGAGTTTTAATCCAGAGGAATTGCCCAAAACAACTATTCCTAAGCAAACAATAGAACAACTTCAAAACCTGGAAGCCAGTTTGCGGGAAAAGGACGAAAAACTCTCGGAACTTCTGGCCGATAAATCCGCAATGGATGAAGAACTTAAACGTCTGCGGGACGAAATTGCAAAGGCAAAACGAGTTTCAGCTTTACAGCCGGACACACACGATTATTCCGAAGCTCAGACCCGCGACTTCTTTATTGATCTTTTGCTTAAAGAAGCTGGCTGGGCTCTGGATCAGGCCAGGAATAGGGAATTCTTAGTCTCAGGTATGCCTAACAAGGAAGGGATTGGCTATGTAGACTATGTACTCTGGGGAAATGACGGCAGACCGCTTGCGCTAGTAGAAGCAAAAAGAACAAAACGTGACCCCCAGGTAGGCCAACATCAGGCAAAACTCTATGCCGATTGTCTTGAAAAACAATTTGGCCAGAGACCTTTAATTTTCTATTCAAATGGTTATGAGCACTGGATCTGGGATGATATGCACTATCCACCAAGACAGGTTCAGGGCTTCTATAAAAAAGATGAACTGGAATTGCTTATCCAGAGACGCAATACTCGTAAACTTCTCTCCGAAGCTGAGATCAACTCACATATTGTTGATCGTTATTATCAAACCCGTGCAATCCGGCGCATTGCAGAATCTTTTGAAAAAGACAACGACAGAAAAGCCATGGTTGTAATGGCTACAGGCGCAGGCAAGACTCGAACTGTTATTGCGCTCTGTGACCTGCTGATGCGCTGCAACTGGGCAAAACGCATTCTTTTCTTAGCCGACCGTGTGGCTCTTGTTAATCAGGCAGTAAATGCTTTCAAGCAAAATTTACCTGATTCCTCTCCTGTTAATTTGGTTACGGAAAAAGATACAGAAGGTAGAGTATTTGTCTCGACCTATCCAACAATGATGAAACAGATAGACGAGATAAATGATGGCCAGCGGCGCTTTGGAGCTGGACACTTTGATCTTGTAATTATTGATGAAGCTCACCGTTCTGTATTCAAAAAATATAGGGCTATTTTTGACTATTTTGATTCTCTGCTTATAGGTCTCACAGCAACGCCCAAAGATGAAATTGAACGCAATACTTATCGCCTTTTTGACCTTGAAAATGGTGTGCCTACAGATGCTTATTCTTTGGATGAAGCAGTAAAGGACGGATTTCTTGTTCCCGTAAAAGCAGTATCAGTGCCTCTTAAATTCCAGCGTGAAGGAATTAATTATGATGAACTTCCAGAAGAGGAAAAAGACCAGTGGGATTCTCTGGAGTGGGACGAAGAAGGGGAAGTTCCTGACCGGATAGAAGCCGAAGCTATCAATAAATGGCTCTTCAACAAGGATACTGTTGATAAAGTGCTTGAGCACATGATGACCAGGGGCATAAAAGTTGCTGGCGGCGACCGACTGGGAAAAACTATTATTTTCGCTAAAAATCAGGCTCATGCTGAATTTATTGCAGATAGGTTCAATGTCAATTACTCTAATTTCAAAGGTGAGTTTGCTCGCGTCATTACTTTCAAGACAGAATACGCTCAGGATTTAATAGATAAATTCTCAAACAAAAAAAAGGATCCTCATATTGCTATTTCAGTAGATATGCTCGATACAGGGATTGATGTGCCAGAAGTTTTGAATCTAGTTTTCTTCAAACTCGTACGTTCCAGAACAAAGTTCTGGCAGATGGTAGGACGTGGAACACGCCTCTGTCCTGATTTGCTAGAGCCAGGAAAGGATAAACAGTTCTTTTATCTCTTTGATTATTGCCAGAATCTTGAATTCTTCAATCAGAATTCAGAAACCACTGATGGCTCACTTGGGGAATCTCTGAGCACACGCCTTTTCAAAACCAGACTTGAAATGATCTCTGAACTGGATAAGAAGCTTGAAATTGATGCCGATTACCATGTTGTAGAACCCAAAGCAATTTTCGGTGAGCCAAAAACAGAAGCCGAAGTTCGCTGTTTTATTGCTTCTACGCTTTACGAAGAAATTGTCTCCATGAACCTGGATAATTTTATAGTACGGCCAAAAAGGAAACTCATAGAAAAATACTCAAAACCCGATAAATGGGTCAGATTATCGAGTGAAGAAATGGGTGAACTGTCTCATGAAGTCGCAGGTTTGCCTTCTGAATTAGAATCTGAAGCAGAAGAAGCAAAACGCTTTGATCTCCTGCTTCTAAATATCCAACTGTCTTTACTGCGTTCAGAACCTTCCTTTGAGCGGTTGACCAATCAGGTAAGGGATATTGCAGGTCTTCTTGAAGAGAAATCAGCTATTCCAATGGTTCGTGAGCAGATGTTACTTATCCAGGATGTTCAAACCGATGAGTGGTGGCAGGATGTTACAATTCCAATGCTGGAAGTTCTTCGAAAACGTCTACGCAATCTTATAAAACTGATTGAAAAACAAAGAAGAAAGCCCATATACACTGATTTTGAAGACGAAATAGGCACTGAAATTGATATTGAACTACCAATCTTTGCTGAAGCTGGAGATTTTGAAAGGTTTCGTGCAAAAACTCGGGCTTTTCTCCTGGAGCATCAGGACAATATTGTCGTTCAAAAACTTCGGATGAATATTCCATTAACTTCCTCTGATCTTGATGAATTAGAACTAATGATTTCTGAAAGCGGTGTAGGAAAACCAGAATACATTGCTCGTGCTAAAGAGCTGTCTCATGGTTTAGGTTTGTTTGTACGTTCATTGGTAGGATTAGATCGTGAAGCTGCAAAACAGTCGTTTGCTTCTTTCCTATCGGGAAAAATACTAGAAGGGAACCAGATAGAGTTCATAAATATGGTGATCGACCATCTTACCCAACATGGAACAATAGATGTCAGTTTACTTTACGAATCTCCATTTACTGACCTTACCCCACAGGGTCCTGATGGGATCTTTACCTCTGTTCAAGTAGATGAATTAATTGGAGTTTTAGAACAGATTACAGCGACAGCACTAATCTCTACACATTTACAACAAACTATCGCTTAAAAATTTATGAAGCACTTACATAATTGATATTTTTATATGTTTAAATAATCTGGAAATCGAATTTAAAAAATCCTTAAAAAAAAGTAAAATCTTTTTTCTAGTGTACTCTCTTTTGCCGAATATTTACTTTAGATTAATTGTAAAATTATCCAATTAACCAGCCATTTCTTGCTGGATTCCTCAATCTCAAAATTACAGGATTTAATATAGGTTTTTAGCGATACATGTCCTGATTTAATCTTAATTTAAAAATACATTTTATTCCTAGTTGGATAGATTATACCTAATTTGATTAAGTTCAGTTGATTCTTTTTAGTAGCCTTAAACAAATTGTAAAAAAAGAGTTATTTAGTGTATAAACTGTAATTAAAACCTGAAAGCAAGGCCATAATATTAAATGCTCTAAGGATTCAGTAGATATTATGGGGAATGATAAAGAGTTTGACAAAGATTTTGGGGAGAGTACGGGTAGAGATCACGGGTATGGTTACATGGGTTATGAGCTTTTTGGTGGTACGAAGCCTCCTAAACCAATGGAAAAATATAAATGCCCGAATTGTGGGGAAATTGTTGCTGATGATACCTCTTTGAAAGATATTGGAAATGGAATTGAGGGGCGCGTTTGCAACAGATGTGACAGGTCTGTAAAAAAATTATATAAGACAAGGTAAAAGATTAGTATGTTAGGTACGTTCCTGGACAAGGCGGCTTCCTTACTCGACCGTCAATTTCTACTGGCATACTGGTATCCTGCATTATTGTCTCTTTCTTTAGGATTGCTTCTCTTTTCTTGGCCGAATGAGTGGAATCCCCTTAATGAGTACTTCTCTGCCCTGCAGAGCGGAAGTTTTAGCTCACAGCTCATGATTATTCTGGGAACTCTGCTTCTTACACTTTTTCTTGCCTATTTGCTGCAGGCTTTTTCTCTGCCCTTTGTCCAATTTTGGGAGGGTTATTGGCCAGAATCATTCTGGAAGTGGTATATGGCTGATAATGTAGAACAAAATTGGAAGGAGCTCAAAAAGAAAAGAGTTGATGCAAGTAGTAAAAATCCAATTTTATATGCATCTCTTCAGGAGCAATTATTTTATGGCTACCCTTCCCAAAAAGATCGATTACTTCCCACTCAGTTAGGTAATATTATCAGAGCAGCAGAAGACTATGCTCAATCCAGATATGGAATGGACACTGTCTTTTGGTGGCCGAGATTATGGCTGCTCCTTCCGGAATCTGTCAAGCAGCAAATAGATAGTTCTCTAGCTCCTATGATCTTCCTTCTAAATTTAACAACTCAATTAGGAATCCTTTCTATCATCGGCTCTATTTATCTATTTATGCAATATTGGGGGCCCTGGAAACTCTGGGCTATTCCGGTTTCTTTTACTACTTTGATTGTAGGAATTACTCTAACTACCTTAACTTATCGGGGCGCTTTATATCAAGCCAAAGCTTATGGTGTTTTAATTCGATCGGCAGTGGACAATTACCGTTTTGATTTGCTTAAAACTCTTCATCAGAAAATCCCCAAGACTCTATCTGATGAAAAAAAGCTCTGGGAGGACTTGGTCAGATGGATATACCTAAATGAGCAGAGAAAAGCGCCATTTTATGAACCTTAACTCAAAATTGTAATATTTAATATCTGTTAAATATCTTTATTATCAACACATATCCTTTCTTGATTTAGATTTGTAACGCTGCTTGTCAACATAGTAAATCAGGCTTGACATTCTTACAGATGGCATTTTACATTACGTATCCGAAAAGTTCACAAGAAAAGTCAGAGCCCTAGTCACCTCTGATTCTCCAATCTATCTTTAGATAGGTTTTTTAGCGACAATACAGACATACGCATATGCACAACAATTAAAAGCTTAAAAATTTATGAGACATTTACATAAGTTATTTTTTTAAATAGATATATACACTAAAAACCAAATTTGAAAATCTCTTAAGGAACAAGAAAACCTTCTCCTGCAGTACTAAATCTCTGATTTTTACTAACTATTTACTTTAAAACTAATCATAAAATAATCAATAAAGTAACTCATTATTATATTGAACGGATTATAATAAATTCCAAATTTTAAAGCCCGTTAAACACGTTAATAAAATATAAATAATGCTATCGACTTATTTCCGAATTAAAAACTCAACATAGAGCCTTAGAATACCCTCTTTTATTTTGATTTTCTTGGTTAAATTTTTAAATTTTTGAAAAATAATCTGAAGTTCTTAAACGAAAAGTATAATTAACTCTTGGAGAAACTAGGGGCTTAAAGTATTTTATGCACGGAATAATATTTTAAAAATATTAGTATAGAGAATGTTTTTAATTACAGTACAGCTTGAAGAAAATCGAATATAAAACGAGTCGATACCATTGACGAAAGTAGTAGAGATTTCTCCAACAACAAGACATGAAGGCCACTCCAAGCTCACTCTGAAAGTAGATGATCAGGGGATTGTTGAGCGAGGAGACTGGCTCTCCATAACCCCGGTAAGGGGTATTGAGAAACTCGCCATAGGTAAAACAATGGAACAGGTCCCGAAGATTGCCTCCAGGGTTTGCGGAATCTGTCCTATTGCCCATACCCTGGCGAGCGTCGAGGCCATGGAAGCTTCGATCGGCTGCGAAATTCCGGAAGATGCAAAACTCCTGAGGACTATTCTCCATGCCGCAAACCGCCTCCACAGCATAGCCCTGCACAACATCCTGATCCTGCCTGACTTTTACGTGCCAGGGACTGAAACAAAGATCAACCCCTTCCTTAAAGAAGAACCTTTTAGAAGCGTTGCAGCAAGGATTTTCCGCATCCGAGAAATCGGACAGTCCATCGGGGCAATCGCAGGCGGAGAAGCAATTCACCCCTCCAACCCCAGGATCGGCGGAATGTACCGCAATGTCAGCCCCCTGGCAAAACAGAAAATGGCAGACCTGGCAAAAGAAGGACTTGTTCTTGCCCATGAGCAGATGGATTTCATGCTCGACGTCATCAGGAACATGCAGAACAGGGTATATGTAGACGTTGCAGGCAAGCAGATCCCGGTTCCAAAAACACTCGGGTACCACAACCAGGGAGTTATGGCCACATCTCCTATGTACGGCTCATCCAGTCTGGACGAAAAACCCATGTGGGACATAAACCGGTGGAAAGAGACCAGGCCGTGGGAATGGTATATGGGGGAAGTAACTATCGATCTTGAAGATCCGACTTACCCTGTAGGCGGCACAACTAAACTCGGCACCAAAGCCAACCCCCAGATGGAAGCCTGCAACAGCGTTCCGATTTATGACGGCCAGCCAGTTGAAGTCGGCCCAAGAGCAAGGCTTGCTACCTTCAAAAACTTCTCTGAAAAAGGAACCTTTGCCCAGCATATTGCCAGGCAAATGGAATATCCTGACTGCTTATATACAATTCTCAGGTGCCTTGATTCCCTGAATACTTCAGGCAAGGTTCTTGCAGACTATATCCCTCAGGGAGATGGATCTCTTGGCTGGGCTGCAAACGAGGCCCCTCGCGGAACCGACATCCACCTTGCAAAGGTGAAGGATGGAAAGGTGCTCTGGTACGAAATGCTTGTGCCAACTACCTGGAACCTCCCGACCTGCAGCCGTGCACTTACAGGAGCCCCCTGGCAGATTGCCGAAATGGTTGTCAGAGCCTATGACCCATGTGTTTCGTGTGCAACCCACATGCTTGTGGTGGACGAAAAGGAAGAGATAGTCGCTCAGAAAGTCCTTCAGTGGTGAAGGGAATGGAAAAACTGTACTCCGAAATTGTTGTGGCAGGCTGTGGCAATCCGCTTTATGCGGATGACGGGTTCGGACCCGCAGTTGTTGAGAGCCTTAAAAGCCTTGAGCTCCCGGAAAACATTACTGTTGTTGATGCCGGACTTGGAGGCCCTCATTTTATCTTTACTCTCCTCAACCCGGAATCTACGAAGACTCTTATTATTGTGGACATTGCCGACTTCGGAGGAAAACCCGGCGATCTTGTCTGGCTCTCAGTTGATGAACTTCCCAAGGGAAGCTACAGGGACGCTCATTCCTGGGATCTGACCGAGCCTCTCCAGTGCATCAAGGACGAGATCAGGATCAAGATCCTTGCATGTCAGAAGAAATACGTTCCTGCCCCCGAAATGGATATCGGGATTACAGACGAGGTACAGAAAGCTATTCCACACGCCGTATCTGAGATACTTAAGGAAATCGGGATGAACTATGAAACTGCTAAACTCCATCAGGAAACCTGTGAATAAACACTCTCGAATTTCTATTCATGAATGGAATAAGAAGTAAGTTGAAAATCCTGAATCGGGAAATTAATTTCTCAAGTTGCGATGGAGAAAAAGGTGGAAGCTACAAAGGAGATAATACCAGTGGCAAATAAAATCAAACTCGGACATGTACACTTAAGCGGCTGTACAGGCTGCCTTGTGTCCGTAGCCGACAATTACTTAGGACTTATCAAGATTCTGGACGACTATGCCGACCTAGTCTACAGCCTCACCCTTGTCGATGTCAGGCATATCCCTGAAATGGACGTGGCGCTTGTTGAAGGCTCGGTCTGCCTCCAGGACCATGAATCAGTGGAAGAAATTAAAGAAACTCGGAGAAAGGCGAAAATTGTAGTGGCTCTAGGTTCCTGCTCAAGCTACGGGAACATTACACGGTTCAGCCGCGGCGGACAGCATAACCAGCCTCAGCACGAGTCTTTCCTCCCAATTGGTGACCTCATTGACGTGGATGTCTATATTCCAGGATGTCCCCCAAGCCCGGAGCTCATAAGGAACGTTGCTGTCATGTCGTACCTGCTTCTGGAAGGGGACGAAGACCAGAAAGCCCTTGCTGGCAAATACTTAAAGCCTCTTATGGACCTTGCAAAAAGAGGCACAAGCGGATGCTTCTGCGACCTGATGACTGAAGTAATCAACCAGGGCCTCTGCATGGGCTGCGGAACCTGTGCTGCATCCTGCCCTGTACGCGCTATCGATATGGAATTCGGAAAGCCTCAGGGCGAACGTGACCTCTGCATCAAGTGCGGTTCCTGCTACGGCGCCTGTCCGAGATCGTTCTTCAACCTGGACGTAATTCCGGAATTCGAGAGCATAAACGAGCTAATTGCCGGAGCTCTTAAATGAGGTAAATGAGGTGAGAGAAATGTTTGAAGATCCATATCTTGGCAAATACTTAACCTGCGTCTCAGCCCGGAGCACAGACAAAGAAATCCTCGAGAAAGCCCAGGACGGCGGCATTGCCACAACCCTCATGACTTTTGCTCTCGAGCAGGGAATAATTGACGGGACAATTGTAGCAGGCACAGGCGACCGACCCTGGGAGCCAAAGCCCTTCGTTGCAATGACCCGTGAAGATATCCTCAAAGCACGTGGCACAAAATACAGCATCAGCCCCCAGATCTCCTGGCTCAAGGAAGCAACGCGATCCTTTGGCCTTGATAAAGTCGGAGTTACAGGAGTCTGCTGCCAGATGCAGGCGGTCAGGAAGGCTCAGCTCTATCCCATCA
>JBNAKO010000190.1:0-2992 GCA_049706495.1 Methanosarcina sp.
AAGAATCCAAAGCATACATACAGTAAACCAGGAAAATACACGGTAAGTTTAACAGTAAAGAATTCAGTAGGCATTAATACAAAAACAGTATCTGGCTATATTGTAGTTAAAAAATAAATCAATCTCAACAGGAAAAATAAAAAACTCATAAATATAAACTCATAAATATTAAGGCAGTGCAGCAAAATTTTATGATATTTTCAATTAAAATTTTGACAAAAAAATGCACTGCCTGTTTTTTACTCCTATTTCTCCAAATAAAACAGTATAGATTGATTCAAGTATGCAATCTAAAATACCAGACAAACATAGCTTGAATTGGCTAAACTATTATTTTATTAAGTTTAATGCGTGCTGAATATACCCTAAATTTCTTAGTTCTCATATATAAAATTTGAATTCAAGTTGGTGTTTTTTTAACATTTTTTATTGGCGAATTGTTAGATACTTTGGTGAGAGGTGTTATATTCGCTAGTTAAAATGTAATTACTGGAGTTAAAAAGGATTATTAAGGATCTATAAGAATCCTTGAATCCCATTTTGCATAACTCCGCCCCCGACAGAGGCAAATGTGCGTGGTTTAAGGAAACCTATACTTGCATATTTACTCTTAGAAAAACATTGATTGGCTATCTGCTATTTGCTTGAAATTAATAACGAAGACCAAAATTTCCTAAACCTTTTAGTGATCGGTGTTTAGCTCTGGCTAACGAGTCTGGCTAATAAATTGGCTAAGAGGTTTACCCAATAAAGTTCCAATGTACAATTGTAACTCAGAAATTTAGAAAGATATACTAAAACATTCATTCCACCTGAACTCAACCCTAATATCATCAATCAAATAGCAGGGCTAAAAAACGGTCATTGGAAGCTAAAAAATAATATAATTACACCGGACCGATGCCAGATACTTATAAAGTTTTCTTATATTCCGAATAATCTTCAATTCCTTAATTTCAAAATAGTTTTAAATTTAGGATTATCTGGAAAATGAAGTGTCTTGGATCAGGCCATTTCAAATATTTACAGATAAAAAATAATCAGAATACAATAATTTGGATAAATTCTGATAAAATAAATTGAATATTCTGATAAAATAGATTGAATAAAAGGAGGAATTAAAATGAGAATAAAAGACAAGGTATTTTCATTAAGATTAACTTCAGTATTTCTGCTCTTATTTCTAACTTTTATCCCAGCTGCAGTTTCAGCAGCTCCCTCAATCACTGAAAAGCAAATAACTACTAATACCTCATCTTCATACGTGCCTGAGATTTATGGAAACACGATTGTTTGGCAGGATGACCGCAATGGAAACTGGGACGTTTTCATCTATGATCTGTCTACAAAAAAGCAAATAAGCACTCTAAATACAGCAGACCAGTACAATCCTGACGTTTACAAGAACCGGGTAGTCTGGGAAGACTGGCGCAATGGCGGATGCGATATCTACCTTCAAGACCTCTCCACTAAAAAACAAACCAGAATCACAACCAGTGGATCAGCTTTCAATCCTGCTATTTATAATAACAGGATAGTCTGGGAAGACTGGCGCAATGGAGGTTGTAATATTTACATGTACGATATTTCCAACAAAAAAGAGGTCCAGATAACCAATAGTGGAATAGCATGCAGCCCTGCAATCTACAATAACAGGATAGTCTGGGAAGAAGGAGATGGAAGGTATAATCCTGATGGAATGAGTAATATCTATATGTATGATATTACCGCTAAAAAACAGATCCAGATTACCAAATCTAATGTAGCATTTCATCCTGCAATCGATGGAAACAGAATAGTCTGGCAAGATGGACGCAATGGAAATTATGACATATACATGTACGACCTCTCCACTAAAAAGGAAACTCAAATTACAACTAATCCATCAAGTTCATGGAGCCCTGCAATTTATGGAAATAGGATAGTCTGGGAAGATGACCGCAACGGGAACACAGATATCTATGAATTTGATCTTTCCACCAAAAACGAAGTTCATACCCCAAATGCATACGATCAGCATTCTCCTGCCATCTACAATAAAAGGATAGTTTGGGTAGACTGGCGCAATGGAAATTCGGACATATATATGGGCACCTTAACATAAGAATAAAAACAAATAAAAAAAGAAGCATAGCAAGTTGTATAAAATCTCTTAATTAAAGCATGTCAGCCTGATTTAAAAAGTCAGGCTATATTTTTTCTGATCTGTCAAATAAAGCTCTTTTATCAGTGTTTTTATATTTATTTAAAAATTCGTTTAAATTATAACTATTTTAAAATCCGGAGTTTTTTGCTATATCTGAAGATGCAGCATGCCGATTATTTAAAAATGTGTAGAAATACGATAAGTCTGTCTATTAATATTGAAGCTATTTAAAACCCATACCTGATTTATTCTTATATCTGAAAAATTAATTCGTAACTATTAGCAATTTGATAGCAATTTGATTTTGAAATACAGTGTTTAAGGGCTTTTCTTACTTCTAGAATCCGTAAATTATTTAAAATTAGTTTGTTTATGTATTATTTAATAAACATAGTAAGGTATAAAAATATCTCTGATTCAAATTGTCTTTTTTAATACACTGATTTCTAAAGAATTTTATTATTATATTTCAGATTTTGGAGCCTAATAGTAAAATACACAATTAAACTCAGGTATTTTTCAATAAGTCTTTATGAATATATGTATCCTGTCTCTTAAATTTCTCTTAAAAAGATTAAATATTTATAACATTAAGCTAAACCTTAGGTGTCAACTTAGTAATAAAATGTTAAACAAGTTAAAAATATTTATAGAAGTTGGCCTGACTGAAGGCCGTCTAGTAAATTAGGAGGTATTGACCAGAAAGAGCAATATCTTATGGTCAGTAACAGATTTTGATCAATAGAAGCTAAAACTTCTAATATTTCGCTCAAATTCCAAGAATCAGTCCCTAAAAGGTAATTGGAAAATGAGACTCTGTGTGCAACGTGTCCGCCCCACATAAAT
>JBNAKO010000191.1:0-2205 GCA_049706495.1 Methanosarcina sp.
TATAGTAACATAAACCTGAGTTTTGGGATAGGCTCATTGTCAATACTCTCAAACTTAATTAGCAAAAGACAATTAGTAATTCAGGTGGAAATATAACAAACAAGTCTGAGAGAACTATTAAATAACTCAAAATAACTCAAAATAACTCAATCCAACTTAAAATAAACCTATATAGAGTAATTTAAAAAATCAAATCTAGCTGGGATTTAAGCTCAACTCGAAGATCAATATAAATAAGAATTCGTAAAGAATCCTGTTTTTCCTATCTATTGAGCTACTAAATGATTGGTTAGCGAATTTATTTATCTAACTGAATTTAGCTATCTAACTGAATTTAACTATTTAACTAAATTTAATTATCTAACTGAATTTAAATTAGCTAACCGAACTCAATTAGCTAACTAAATTATAAAAAATAAGCCCGGAAAGGGGCCTTTAGATCTTTATTTCCAATTTATTTCACAACATTGTAACCAGCATTTTTCCATGCAGTCATACTGCCAAGAACATTGTATACCTTTTCATATCCATTCTTTTTTAAGATTGAAGCTGCTATATTGGAACGCCTGGCAGTCCCGCAATAAACAACTATTGGACAGGTTTCAGGTACCTGATCCAGGTTCTGTTCAAGATGTCCAACATATATGTTTCTGGCCTCTTCGATATGGCCTTTTTCCCATTCCTCTTTTCCTCTTACGTCCAGAATTATCATTGGTTCGTCTTTTTCCAGTTTATCTTTCAGGTCATGCACAGAAATAAGGTTATAATTGTCCACAGGCAGGGCATCCATATACCAGGCTGAAATGCCTCCGTTTAAAAATCCTATAATATTGTCATAGCCGATCCTGACAAGATACCTGACAGCAGTTTCAAGCTGTTCTTTTTCTTCCAGAACCAGAAGTATTGGTGTATCATATGGAAGTATCCAGCCTGCAAAAGCAGGCAAACCTTCAAGCCAGATTCCATACGTATCTTTTATGAATGCACCTCCGAAAGAATGAGGCAAGCGAGTGTCAACAACCACCGCTCCTTTTTCCATTTCGGCTTTAAATTCTTCCGGGGAAAGCAATTCAGGAACTGGCAAGCATTGTAATAAAGGAGGGCCTTGCAGGTTATATTCTTCCATTTTCTTGAAATAAGGCGGAAACCGGTGTTCTTCTTCAAGCTTGTATTTAACAAACTCTTCTTTTTCCGTCTTTTGAAGGGCAGGGTTCATAAGCCGTTCAAGCCCTAGAGTGCTGTGCTCTCTTTCTGAGATCGACCCTCCACAAACTGAACCTGCTCCATGTGCAGGGCAGAGTATTACCTCATCTCCAAGCGGAAGGATCTTATTAAAGATGCTGTCATACAGGTTTGCTGCCATCCTTGGAGCTTCTTCAGGCCCATAGAGGTCAGTTCTGCCTGCGTCTCCTACAAAAAGAGCGTCCCCAGTAAAAACCATAAAAGGATGTTCTCCCGAATTAAGATCTGCAAGGGTATAGGACATACTCTCATCAGTATGGCCAGGGGTGTGTAAAGCGCTTAGTCTTAAAGAGCCAAAGTCAAAGCTCTGGCCCTCATCAACGTAATTCCCGTATTTGAAATCTACACCTCTTCCATGATAAATCTCTGCTCCTGTGAGTTTTTTCAGTTGCAGAGAACCAATAACATAATCCTCATTCCTGTGGGTTTCAAAAATATATTTTATTTTCATACCCTCTTTTCTCGCAAGGTCTGCATAGATCTGGCAGTCCCTTCGCGGGTCAATAACTACAGCTTCACCTTCCGAGCCGATAAAATAAGATAGGTGAGCCAGCCCCTCAGATTTGACACGTTCGAATATCATATTATCCCCTTTTATTTATACTCCAATATTTTATATTAGCAGTAAAAAAATTAGCTATAAAACTTGTATTCAATTTAATACTTATAATTAAATTATCTTTGTCATTTTTATCTTTGTTATTTATGAAACTTCTTTTAACGTTTAAAGTTATTTAGAATTATAACTGGAGATTTCTTTTATGTGATATAGGATTTTATTCCCCTGTTTCTACCTGTATATATTATGAGTTATGTGCTCATATGCTTTTTGAAAATGTAACTGAAAATGTAATACTAGTGTCTTAACCATTTAATTATTGGCCATTTTATATGTTAAGAATCGATATATATTGACATAGGAATACAAAAAAATCATGCTCAATAATTAAATTGTCATGACAC
>JBNAKO010000192.1:0-33163 GCA_049706495.1 Methanosarcina sp.
AGAATGGTAATGGGAATAACAATGGAGGAAATGCTGGAGGAAATGGAAATAGTGGAAATGGTCACAAGAGCGGAGGAAGCAGTAAAGGCAGCAGTGGAGCAATGAGCACTTCTCCTGAACCCTCAAAGAACGTAGAGGTAAAAGAAACAGCTCAGGCATTTATAACAAACGGAAAAAATGTAAAGTTTGAATTTGCAAACAAAAAAACATGCGTGCTTTACATAAGCTTTGATGCAAAGAAAACCCTTGGAAAGACTAAAGCAACTGTAGAAATGCTCAAAGGCAAATCCGATCTGGTCTCACAATTGCCTGAAGACCAAACTTACAAATGCTTCAATGTCTGGATTGGTAACAATGGAGTCATAACTCCACAAAATATAGAAAACGCAACAATATACTTCAAGGTCCAGAAAGATTGGCTAGAAAATAATAAAATAGATAAGGATTCGATAAGCCTTAACAGGTACAACAGTGGAAAATGGGAAAAGCTCCAAACAATAATCTCAGAAGAAGATGAAAAATACATATATCTAAATGCAAAAACTCAAGGGTTCTCGCAATTTGCAATTACGGCAGAAACAATAACACAAGAAAATAAAGACAAAAGCGATAAAGAAAATAGAAACAAAGACCAGAGACAAGAACAAAACAAAAATAAATCCGATCCGGTCACAAAACCTGAAAATGAAAATAAAATAAACATTGAACCAATAACAAAAGACCTTGAACAAAATAATGCAGATACTAAAGAAAACACAGAAAAACAGAAAGAAAATACAAAAATCCCAGGGTTTAATGCAGTATTTGCTGGTGCAGCAATCCTCACAATAGTTCTGTATCAAAAACTACATAAAAAGTAAAGGGTTAGAAGAAGAATTAGTTAAATTAATGTAAAAAGGATAGATAAAGGAAAGCAAACTCATTTTATTTTTGCCTATCTTTATCTAATTTTACTTATTCTACATCTTAAAAACAAGTAAAATCTGGTAAAACTAATTTTTCAATTTTAAAAGTTTGTTTGCAGAAAAGAACTTTCCATTATCAAATAATTATAATTAAAATCATTGAAATTAAAATTAAAATCATTAAGATTAAAATTTGATCATTATACTTTTTCTGTTTTCAATAATTTGTTTTCTGAATTTATTTTTCACATTTTTCTATATTTTAATTAAAATAGTGAAGATATAAAAATTAGAATTAATTTTAATTTAACAGAAAATTTTGAAAACTGTGCCTGTTACATAACCTGATAGCCATGTCTTAGAGCCTATTTTTGATATGAAACTAGATTTTGTTTTTAAATTAAAATAGACAGAATTAAAATAAATATACAGAACAGTGAATCTACAAAATTTTTCATCTCAGCTATTTTTATTTTAGCAGGATTTAAAAAATGCGGCAAGTCCTTTTTAGAAAAATCTTAAACTTCAAATTTTTTCCTGTAAAAGATATTTCTAAAAAATTTTAAAATGCCAACGAAACATTTATAAGGATTTTTCAGGCTAATTTTATAATATTATAAAAATAATTTTTTTACTCATAATTATATGAATAAGTAATATTTTCTCCCCATATTTATTTTTAAAGAGTATTGAGAGAAGAGAATTTAGATACTTATTAAAATAATTTTATACTATCGCAAGCATTTTTACCAGTCATATATAATTATCTGATTTTAAATAAATTTAAATAGTCATTATCCGACTACTATTTTATAGTATTAATTAACAAAAATTTTGAAAACCTACTAAAATTGCACTAAATTTACTGTATATAGTTAGTAAGGAAAATACAGAGCAAACATCCAGAAAGATTGATGGTTTATTTTCTACGTGCGGTTTGGGATAAATTTCGGATAAATTCAGATTTTTACTATAACTCAGGAGTGAGCGGATGATCCAACTTAACAAAGGCTTTTTTTTTAAAATTATTGAAGTAATGACATTAATAATAGGTGCAGGTTTTATAACAGATCTCAACAACATACTGAAGAAATTTTATTTGCAATATACTAAATTCAAATTTAAATCCGTATTCTCTACGTTTGTTATAGTAAGTTTGAGTTTAGTTTTTTTAGTGAGTATAGTGCCTTTTGGAGCACAGGCTGAAGATAATTCAAATTTTACCAATACGGCTGATGTCTCAGTTGTAGTTACTGACAGCCCGGATCCTGTATACCAAGGGCAGAATATCACTTACGATATAGTGGTAAAGAATAATTCTCCAGATACTGCTGCAAATGGAGTTGTGGTTACCGATACTATATGTCCAAATGCATATTTTGTTTCAGCATCAGGAGCCCCTTATACTGCTTATGCAAATGATATAATATTTCAGGTTGGCACATTAAGCCCGGGACAATCATTAGTAATAAAAATGGTAACTAAAGTATCTGGAACTGCTGCGACAGACAATATCCCATCAACAAATCCTGATATAGGTACTACAGGGCCCAAGCCTGAAGTTTTTGATATGTGCAATATAGCTAAAATAACTGCAACTACAGGTGATTCTAACACTGCTAATAATTCTTATTACCAGATGACGAATGTTCTTCCTGCTGTGAATTCGAATCCTTCTTACAAGATAGATAAGACAGTAGTCGATGTTGCAGGACAGGGCCCTTTAGGAAATGTGACAACGGTTGGCGATGTAATTACTTACCAGATTAAAGTATCCAACAATGGAGACGTTAATCTGACAAATGTAAATGTAACTGATTCTTTAATTAATCTTACAGGACCAGCAGAATCTGTAAATGCTGATGGTGTTTTGCAAATAGGGGAGAAATGGGAATATACAGGAAGGTACACTGCAACCCAGCAAGATATAAGCACCAATGGCGGAGGAAATCAATTAATTGAAAATACGGCAACAGTAGACTGCGATCAGCTTGCTCCGAAATCAGATTTTGCTGAAGTGCCGTTTAGAGGGTTAAAAGCTTTTATTGTTGATAAAACTGTTTTGGATGTTGCCGGACAAGGCCCTTCAGGAAATATATCTGCAGCAGGGGAAATAATTCAATATCAGATTAGAGTGACCAATGTTGGAAACGCTGATCTGATGAATGTACAAGCTAGCGATTCTCTTGTTTCACTGGAAAAGCCAGAAGAATCTCTGAATACCAATGGGGTTCTTGAGATAGGAGAGACATGGGTTTACACTGCTTATTATACAGTAACTCAGACAGATATAAGCACTAACGGTGGAGGAGACCAGATAATTGAAAACACAGCAGCTATTGTCTGTGATGAGCTTGGACCTAAAACCGCTACTACTGAAGTGCCTTTAAAAGGGTTACCTGCTTACATTATTCAGAAAAATGTTGTGGACGTTGCCGGGAAAGGGCCTAAAGGAACCGCAACCAGGGCTGGCAATATTATAACTTATGAGATTATTGTGAGGAATGTTGGAAATATCGGCCTGACAAATGTAAGCGTCAGCGATTCTTTGCTTGGCGTACTTAAAAACCATACCGAGTCCATGAGTGAAAACGAAATTATGGAAGACGAAGAGACATGGACATATACAGGATTTTATAATGTAACTTCGGAAGATATCCGTACCAATGGGGGAGGAGACAAATTAATTAACAATATAGCAACTGTAAACTGCGACCAGTTACCAGCCAAATTTGACAATGCTGATGCCCCTGTAGGCTCGCCTTCTTACATTCTCGACAAATTGGTTACTGATGTTGCAGGGAGAGGGCCTGCAGGAAATGTAACGCAAGTTGGCGACGTAATCAGTTATCTGATCACTATCAGGAATACCGGGAATGTTAACCTGACAAAAATAGCTATTAATGACTCCCTTACAAATCTCACAGGGCCTTTAGAATCAAAAATTGCTGATGGAATTCTGAATAAACAGGAAAATTGGAATTATACCGGAAACTACACTGTAACTCAGGATGATATTAACACCAATGGAGGGGGAGATAAACTAATTGAGAATAAGGTAACTGTTGTCTGCGAAGAGCTGGATCCAAGATCAAAATCGGATACTGTTGAAGTACCCCTGGAAGTGCCTTCTTATATTATTGATAAATCAGTTTTTGATATTGCTGGAAACGGGCCGACAGGAAACATAACCAAAACAGGAGACAAAATCAGCTATAAAATCTGTGTTAGAAATGTCGGAACCATTGATTTGACAAATATAAGTGTTAAAGATTCTTTAATTTCTCTTACAGGGCCAAATGAGCTTTTAAGCGCCAATGGAGTACTTAACGTAGGCGAAAACTGGACTTATACAGGAAACTACACTGTAACTCAACAGGATTTAAACACCAATGGAGGAGGAAACCAGCTAATTGAAAATACGGCAACTGTTGACTGTGATCAGCTGGAACCTAAGTCAGATATTGCTGAAGTACCGATTAAAGGAGCTCCTGCCTATATTATTGAAAAAACAGTTACAGATGTTGCCGGAAAAGGGCCTTCAGAAAAGCTAAGGAGAGCAGGAGACAGAATCAGCTACCAGATTGTTATTAATAATACAGGAAATATTGACCTGACAAATTTGACCCTTTCCGATCCTTTGATTTCCCTTTCCTCCCCTGTCGAGTCACAGAATGCTGGTAGAATTCTTGAAGTTGGAGAAAATTGGGTCTATACAGGAACTTATAATGTCACCCAGGAAGACATAAATAATAATGGAAAAGGTAAGGGCCTGATAAATAATACTGCAACTGTTGATTGTTATCAACTGGATGCAATGCAAGATAGTGCTGAAGTATTAATAGAAAGAAATCCTGCCTGCAGTGTTGAAAAAGTTGTTACTGATGTTGCAGGAAAGGGACCAGTTGGAACGATAACAACTGCAGGAGACATAGCCAGCTACAAGATTTCTGTTAACAATACTGGAAATGTTGACCTGACAAATGTAACCGTTTCTGATTCTTTAATTAAGCTTACAGCACCTCTGGAATCCCTGAATAAAAACGGAATCCTTGAGGTTGGAGAGATCTGGACATATAACTCAAGTTATAATGTAACCCAGACAGATATAAACAATAATGGAAATGCAAACGGCTCACTCGAAAATACCGTAACTGTTAGTTCCGATCAGCTAGGTCCAATAACAGATAAAGCAAATGTCCCAATATTGAGGCTTCCTGACTATAATATTGACAAAACAGCTATTGATATAGCTGGAAAGGGCCCGGCAGCAGAAGTAACAAAAGCCGGAGAAATAGTTAGTTATTTTATAACCCTCAATAATACCGGAAATGTCGAACTTACAAATGTAAGTGTTGTCGATTCTTTGATTTCTCTTACAGGGCCTGTAGAATCGAAAACTCCTGATCGAATTTTAGAAGTTGGAGAAACCTGGAATTATACAGGAAACTATACAGTAACCCAGATCGATTTAAACAATAACGGGACAAGAAATGGTATAATTGAAAATAAGGCCACAGCTGACTGCGATCAATTAGAGCCTTTATTCGATACTGCTGCAGTTCCTTTATCAAGAGATCCCTATTATACGCTCGACAAAGCCGTTATTGATGTTGCCGGAAAAGGGCCAGCAGGGAATGCTGCAAAAGCAGGCGACATTATTGAATATTCGGTTCTTGTAAATAACACCGGAAATGTTGAGCTTACGAATGTAAGCCTTACAGATTCTCTAATAAAATTAATGGGCCCGATAGAATCCGGAAAGAATAACGGAATTTTAGAAGTTGGGGAAAAATGGAATTATACCGGAAACTACACTGTAACTCAGGAAGATTTAAACAATAATTTTGGTGGCAGCAAATCAATTAAAAATACAGCAGTTATTGACTGCGACCAGCTTGATCCAGAATCAGATTTTGCGGAAGTAAAGCTTGAAATTCTGCCTGCCTGCACTATAGACAAGAGAATTTCTGATGTAGCAGGTAGAGGAGCAGACGGCCTGATTCGAAAGGCAGGCGATGTTATCAGTTACCAGATCAATGTAAGCAATAAAGGAAATATCGACCTGACCAATACGAGTGTTACTGATTCTTTAATTAATCTTACAGCTCCGGATGAGTCAAAAACTGCAAATGGAATCCTTGAAGTTGGAGAAAACTGGAGCTATGCAGCTACATATAAAGTAACTCAAAGAGATTTGAATAACAATGGAAATAAGAACGGCTCAATAGAAAATACAGCAACAATAGATTCGGATCAACTTGAGCCTCAAAATGACAGTGCAATTGCTTTTTTAGAAAGGAAATTAGATTACAGCCTGAATAAAACGGTCAAAGATGTCGGTGGAAAAGGTCCGGAAGGAATTGTAAGAAAGGCAGGGCAAGTAATTGCTTATCAGGTTAAAGTAGAAAATTCTGGAAACGTTGATCTGACTAATATTACTATTTCAGATTCATTAACCAATCTTTCAGGCCCCATAGAGTCAAAGAATCCTGATAGGACTTTAGAAGTTGAAGAAAACTGGACTTATACTGGAAATTATACAGCAACCCAGGCAGATTTAAACAGTAACGGAAACGGGAATGAGAAAATTGAAAATACTGCAACCGTTGATTGTGCTCAGTTAGATCCTCTGGTAAGCAGTGCAGAAGTATTGATAGAAAGAAATCCTGCCTGCACAATTGAGAAATCAGTTATAAATGTTGCCGGGAAGGGGCCTGCTGCAAATGTTACGAAAGCAGGCGAAAGAATTAGCTATTCTATTATTGTAAACAATACCGGGAATGTTGACCTGACAAATGTAAGTACTGAAGATTCTCTGATTAATCTCAGTGTACCTTTTGAGTCAAAGATTGCTAATGGAATTCTTAAGGTAGGGGAAGCCTGGAATTACACTGGAGATTATATTGTAAGTCAGGCTGATATGAACACAAATGCAGATGGACACGGATTTATCAATAATACAGCCACTGTTGATTCAGATCAACTCGAACCTCAAGATGATAGTGCTGGTGTACCCCTTTTAAGGCTTCCCGATTATACTCTTGATAAAACGGTTATCGATGTTGCCGGAAAAGGGCAGCAGGGAGCTGTAACAAAAGCTGGGGAGAGAATTAGTTATTCTATTATTGTAAACAACACTGGAAACGTTGATTTAACCAATGTAACGGTTGTAGATTCATTAACCACCCTTACAGGCCCTGTAGAATCAAAGAACCCGGATGGAATTTTAGAAGCCGATGAGATCTGGAATTATGCTGGAAGCTATGCTGCTACTCAGAAAGACATAAACGGCAATGGCAATGGAGACGGGTTCATAGATAATACAGCAACAGTGGACTGTGAGCAACTTGATCCAAAAACAGATACAGCTAAAGTGCCTGTAACAAGCCTGCCAGGTTACAGTATTGATAAAACGGTTACAGATGTAGCTGGAAAAGGGCCAGGAGCAAACGTTACCAGAGCTGGAGAAGAAATCAGCTATTCTATTTTTCTAAATAATACCGGAAATGTTGAGCTTACAAATATCACAATCGATGATTCTTTAATTGATCTTGCCGAACCATTAGAATCTTTGAAGAAGGATAGGATTCTTGAAGTAGGGGAGATGTGGATCTGTACAGGAAACTATACTGTAACCCAGGAAAATATAAACACAAATAATGACGGGAAAGGATCTATTGAAAATACTGCATCTGTTGATTGCGATCAGTTAAACCCAAAATCAGATAATACGACTGTTTTATTAAAACAACTTCCTGATTATTTTATCAACAAAACCGTTATTGATATTGGCGGAAGAGGAGCTGCAGCAAATATAACCGCAGCAGGTGATATAATCCATTACCAGGTTAATGTTTCAAATTCAGGAAATCTTGACCTGACAAATGTTACTGTTGTAGATTCTCTAATTACATTAACAGGTCTCGGAGAATCGAAGAATAGCGACCTGGTTCTGCAGGTAGGAGAAGTCTGGACTTTTTCCGGAAACTATAGTGTAAGTCAAGCGGATTTAAACCTTAATGGAAATGGGAATGCAGGTGGCTTTATTGAAAACATAGCTACAGTTGACTCAGACCAGCTGGAACCCAGATCAAGCACTGCTAAAGTGCCAATACAACAACTGCCTGCCTATACAATTGACAAAAACGTTACAGATGTTGCAGGTAAAGGTTCAACTGCAAATATTACAAAAGCAGGAGACCTGGTTATATACCGGATCAATGTGACTAATTCAGGAAATATTGATCTTACAAATGTAAATGTTAGCGATTCTCTGATCAATCTCACAGGGCCAACCGAATCAAAAATTCCTGATAGGATTTTAGAGGTAGGGGAAAACTGGATCTTTACTGGAAATTACTCAGTTACTCAGGCCGATATTAACAGTAACGGAAATGGGGATGGAGAAATTGAAAATATTGCAACAGTAGATTGCGACAAGCTTGAATCAAAAAGCGATAAAGAAAATGTATCCATAACCCAAAGTCCTGAATATGTGGTTACCAAAATCGTTATGGATGTTGCTGGAAAGGGGCCAGAAGCAAACGTAACAAAGGCTGGACAAAGGATTAGCTATTCTATTATTGTAAATAATACAGGAAATACTGAACTTACTAATGTAAGCGCTTTCGATTCCTTAATAAATCTTACAGGTCCGAAAGAGTCAAAAATCGCAAATAGGATACTTGAAGTTGGAGAAAACTGGGCTTATAATGGGAATTATTCAGTAACCCAGAAAGATATGAATAGTAATGGGGATGGGAACGGAAAAATTGAAAACGTTGTAAAGGTCGACTGTGACCAGTTAGAAGAAAAGTCAGATACTGCTGAAGTCCCTCTAAAATCAATGCCAGATTACAATATTGATAAAATAGTCACTGATGTTGCAGGAAAGGGACCTTTTGCAAAGGTAACAAAAGCCGGAGACGCTGTTAATTACCAGATTACTGTTTCAAATACTGGAAATCTCGACCTGACAAATATAACTGTTTCTGATTCTCTGATTTCTCTTACATCTCCACTCGAGTCTTTAACTACAAATGGAATCCTTGAAGTTGGAGAAATCTGGAGCTATACAGGAAATTATACTGCAACTCAGGCAGACATAAACAGTAATGGCGGCGGAAACGGTTTTATTGAAAATAAAGCTACCATTGATTGCGACCAGCTAGACCCGAAAAGCGATGAAGAAAACGTATCAATAACCCAGGATGCCGGATATACTATTGAGAAGATGATTACAGATATTGCAGGAAAAGGTCCGACTGCAAATATAACAAGGGCAGACGATGTTCTTACTTATCAGATTAATGTAACAAATACCGGTAATGTCGATTTAACGAATGTAACACTTACTGATTCTTTAATTAATCTTACTGAACCTTTAGAGTCTTTGAATGTAGACGGAATTCTTGGTGCAGGAGAAACCTGGCTCTTCAATGGAAATTACACCGTAAAACAGATGGATATAAATACTAATGGAGCTGGGAACGGAAAAATTGAAAACACAGCAACAGTAGACTGTGATCAACTTGATCCGAAATCCGATAGCGCTAACGCGTCAATAGAATTATTACCTGATTATGTTATTGACAAAATTGTCATTGATGTCGCTGGAAAAGGGGCATCAGCAAACGTGACAAAAGCCGGAGATTTGATTACTTACAGGATAAATATTAATAATAATGGGAATAGTGTTCTCACAAACGTTACTGTTAACGATTCTCTAGTCAATCTTACCAGATATGTAGAATCAAAAACTACAAATGGAATCCTTGAAGTTGGGGAAAACTGGACTTATAATGCCAGCTACATCGTAAAACAGGCAGATATAAACAGTAATGGAAATGGAGACGGCTTAATAGAAAATATAGTTACAGTTGATTGCGACCAGCTTGAGCCAGAAAGCGATAATGAGAGTGTAGCCATAGCTCAAAATGCTAATTATACTATTGAGAAAACTGTTATTGATGTAGCAGGAAATGAGCCAACTGCAAATATTACAAAAACTGGAGACCTGGTAACCTATCAAATCAATGTGTCCAATGCTGGCAATACTGAGCTGACAAATATAAATGTTACTGATTCTCTGATTAAACTTAATGGGCCAGCAGAATCTGCAAATGCTGATAGAGTTCTTGAAGTAGGGGAAGTCTGGACTTATACAGGAACTTATACTGTTACTCAAACAGATATAAACAGCAGGGGCAATGGAGACGGGGTAATAAATAACACGGCAACTGTTGATTGTGATCAGCTTGATCCAAAAACCGATGACGCACAGGTTCAGATAGATAATAAGTCTGCTTATTCAATCGATAAGAAGGTTTTAGATATTGCCGGAAAAGGCCAGTCAGCAAATATAACAAAAACCGGGGAAATAATTGGCTATTCCGCAGTTGTACATAACGAAGGAAATGTGGATCTGACCAATGTAACCGTTCAGGATTCCTTAATTAAGCTTATAGGTCCGTTTGAATCAAAAACTACTGATAAAATTTTAGAGGTTGGAGAAAACTGGACTTATAATGGAAATTACTCAGTAACTCAGCAAGATATAAACACTAATGGGAATGGAAGCGGGTTCATAAATAATATAGTGACTGTTGATTCCGATCAACTCGAGCCCGAGCGTGATAATGAAAGTGTGCCATTAACTCAGAATGTTCAGTATACAATAGATAAAACTATTATAGATGTGGCCGGGAAAGGCCAAAACGAGGCTGTAACAAAAGCAGGAGATCTAGTCAGCTATCTGATTAATGTAAACAACACTGGAAACGTTGATTTAGCTAATTTAAATGTAACTGACTCTTTAATTAAATTAATAGGCCCGATAGAATCGCAGAGTCCTAATAGAGTTTTGCAAGCAGGAGAATCCTGGACGTATATTGGAACTTATTCGGCAACTCAAAGAGACATAAATACTAATGGAGGAGGAGACGGGTTTATCAATAATACAGCAACAGTCGAATCAGATTTGCTTGATCCAAAGAGTGATTCCGAAGCTGTATCCGTACTCCAAAATCCGAATTATACAATTGACAAAAAAGTAACAGATATTGCCGGAAAAGGGCAGCAAGGAATTGTAACAAAGGCCGGAGAAATAATAGGATACTCTATGCTTGTCAGTAATACAGGAAATACTGATTTGACGAATGTTACTGTTAATGATTCTTTAATTTCTCTTACAGAGCCTGTAGAATCAAAAACTCCTGATAGAATTCTAGAAGTTGGGGAAACCTGGAACTATACAGGAAATTATTCCGTTACTCAGGAAGATATAAATACCAGAGGTAATGGGTCAGGATCTATCAGAAATACAGCAACAGTTGACTGTGACCAGTTAAACCCGATTAGTGACAGCAAAAATGTATCCATAACTCAAAGTCCTGAATATACTGTTGATAAGACTATTATTGATGTTGCTGGAAAAGGCCCTCAGGGATTTGTAACAAAGGCTGGAGAAAAAATAGGCTATTCTATAGTTATTAAAAATACAGGAAATAGTGATCTTACAAATGTAACCGTTTTCGATTCCTTAATAAACATTACAGGTCCAACAGAATCAAAAACTTCCGATAAAATTCTAGAAGTTGGAGAGATCTGGAATTACAGTGGAAATTACGTTGTTACTCAAACCGACATAAACAATAATGGTAACCATAACGGCTCTATAGAAAATAAAGTAACCATTGACTGTGACCAGCTCGGACCGAAATCCGATATTGCTGCCGTTTTATTAAAAGGAGCTCTGGATTATATAATTGAAAAATCGGTTATTGATGTCGCCGGAAGAGGACCTTTTGCTAATGTAACTGCTGCAGGGGAAATAATAAATTACCGGATTAATATTACAAACAGCGGAAACATTGACTTTACAAATATTACTGTTACCGATTCTCTTATCAAACTGAATAGACCGGTCGAATCCGTAAATTCAGATGGAATTTTACAGGCAGGAGAAAGCTGGATTTATACAGGAAATTATACTGTTGCTCAGGAAGATATAAACAGTAATGGAAATGGAGACGGATTCATAGATAATACAGCGACAGTAGACTGTGACCAGATGGAGCCCCGAACAGATACGGCTAAAGTACCTGTAACAGGCCTGCCAAATTACAATATTGAAAAAACTGTTTTAGATGTAGCCGGAAAAGGTCCGACAGCAAACATAACAAAAGCTGGAGAAAGAATCAGCTATTCTATTCTTGTAAATAATACAGGAAATAGTGATCTTACAAATGTAAACATCACCGATTCTTTGATCACTCTTTCAGGATTAACGGAATCAAAAACTGCAAATAAGATTCTGGAAGTAGGGGAGTTCTGGAGTTATACTGGGAATTACACTGTAACTCAGACTGACATAAATAACAACGGTAAAGGGAATGGTCAAGGAAATGGGCTGATAAGCAATACTGCAACGGTTGACTGCGCCCAGCTTGAACCAGAATCAGATACTGCCGAGGTAGCATTAAAAGCTGCTGCAGAATATAATATAAATAAAACAGTTATGGATGTTTCCGGAAAAGGTCCACTTGGTAATGTTACAAAGGCAGGAGATGTAATAAAATACCAGATTGGGGTGACCAATTCAGGAAATAGTGATCTGACAAATATAACTGTTATTGATTCTTTAATAAACCTTACAGGGCCAGTGGAATCAAAGAACTCTGACAGGATTCTTGAAGTTGAAGAAACCTGGAACTATACAGGGAACTATACAGTCACTCAGGAAGATATAAACAATAATGGAAATGGAACCGGGTTTGTCAAGAATACAGCAGCAGTAGACTGTGACCAGTTAGGCCCGAAGAGTGACAATAAAACTGTACCAATAGCTCAAAACCCTGATTATGCAATTGATAAAACTGTCCTGGATGTTTCGGGGAGAGGGCCTTCAGGAAATATAAGAAAAGCAGGCGATGTGGTAAATTATTCTGTAATTATTAATAACACGGGAAATAGCGACCTGACAAATGTGACGGTTACAGATTCTCTAATTTCTCTAATAGGACCCTGGGAATCTGTAAATAAAAATGGAATTCTTGAAGTCGGAGAAACCTGGAGCTATACAGGAAACTTAACCGTGACTCAAAAAGACATAAACATGATGCTTGAAGGGTATGTCGGAATTTACAATAGGGCAACAGTAGACTGCGATCAACTGAACCCTGAGAGCGATGGTGTCAATGTACCTGTCCTAACAAATCCGGACTATACAATTGATAAAAAAGTTTTAGATATTGCAGGAAGGGGCCCGACAGCAAATGTGACGAAAGCCGGGGAAGTAATAAGTTATTCTGTGGTTGTAAACAATACAGGCAATATTGATCTTACAAATGCAAAAATTGTGGATTCATTAACCGAACTTACAGGGCCTGTCGAGTCTAAAACAAATGATAAAATCCTAGAAATCGAAGAAACCTGGAATTACACAGGTAACTACACAGTAACCCAGGCAGATCTTAATAGCAATGAAAGTGGAGAAAAATTAATAGAAAATAATGCAACAGTAGACTGTGATCAACTTGATCCGAAATCAGATAAAGTTCAAACCCTAATAAATGCATCACCTGCTTATAATATTAATAAGACTGTTGTAGATGTCGCAGGGAAAGGCCCATCAACAAATGTAACTGCTGCAGGCGATAAGATAGTTTACAGGATAAATGTTACGAATGCTGGAAATATAGACCTTACTAACGTAACTGTTATTGATTCTTTAATAGACCTTACAGGGCCGGTAGAATCAAAGAACCCTGACAGGATTCTTGAAACAGAAGAAATCTGGACTTACAGTGGGAATTATACAGCAACTCAGGCTGATATAAATACTAATGGAAACGGCAGTGGATTAATAGAAAATATAGTAACTGTCGATTCAGATCAACTGGACCCGAAATCTGACAGCGAAAATGTGTCAATAGCTCAAAATGCCGGATACACTATTGAAAAGATTCCAACCAATGTTGCAGGAAGAGGCCCGGCAGCAAATATAACCTCTGCTGGAGAAATTATCAGTTACCAGATCAGTGTAAACAATACAGGCAACATTGATCTGACCAATGTAACTGTTGCTGATTCTTTAATAAAGCTATCAGGCCCGATTGAATCAAAAGTAGGGAATCAGATCCTGGAAGTTGGAGAAACCTGGAATTACACAGGGAATTATACTGTAAAGCAGGCTGATATCAATGCTAATGGAGGTGGAGACGGGTTTATTGACAATACAGTGACTGTCAAATCCGATCAGCTTGAAGAAAAATCAGATACGGCTAAAGTTCCATTAAGTGGAACAGCAGATTTCACGATTAACAAAAAAGTAACTGACATTGCTGGAAAAGGCCCCTCTGCAAGGGTAACAAAAGCCGGAGAAAAAATCACCTACCAGGTGATTGTTACCAATTCCGGAAATATCGATTTAACAAATGTTAGTGTTACTGATTCTCTAATTAATCTTACATCTCCAGACGAGTCTTTAACTGCAGATGGGATTTTAGAAGTTGGAGAGAACTGGACCTATGAAGGGAATTACACAGTAACTCAGGCAGATATAAACACCAACGGCGGCGGAAACGGTTTTATTGAAAATACAGCAACTGTCTCCTGTGACCAGTTGACTCCGAAAAGTGATAGTGAAGATGTATCCCTATCGAGAAAATTAGATTATAGTATTGATAAAATTGTTGTCGATGTTGGAGGAAAAGGGCCTATAGGAAAGGCAACAAAAGCAGGAGAAAAGATTACCTATTCTATAATTGTCACCAACGAGGGGAATGCCAATCTGGCTAATGTGACAGTTGTTGATTCTCTAACTAATCTGGGCGAACCTTTAGAATCATGGACTAAAAACAAGATTCTCGAAGTTGAGGAATTCTGGATTTTTGAGAGTAAATATACTGTTACCCAGAATGATATAAACACCAATGGAAACGGCGATGGGTTTATAGAAAATACCGTACAGGTCTACTGCGACAAGCTGGAGCCGAAATCAAAAACTGCTAAAGTACCTGTAAAAAATAGTCCAGCATATACTATTGATAAAAAAATTGTTAATATTGCTGGAAAGGGACTTAGAAGCAATATAACAAAAGCAGGAGAAGTTATTGAATATTCGGTTATTGTAAACAATACTGGAAATGTTGAGCTGACAAATACGACTGTTTTTGATTCTTTAACAACTCTTGAAGGCCCGATAGAATCACAGAATTCTGACAGAGTACTGGAAGTTGGAGAGAGCTGGAATTATAATGGGAATTATACAGTAACTCAGCTTGATATTAACAGTAATGGCAGTGAAACCGGATTTATAAAAAATACAGCAACTGTCGATTCCGATCAGTTAGATCCAAAAACCGATGAAGCAGATGTACCAATAGCACAGAGTGCTGCCTGTACAATAGATAAAAAAGCTGTTAATATTGCTGGAAAGGGCCCATCGGGAAATGTAACAAAAGCAGGAGACATTATTTCTTATCAGATTAATGTATCCAATACCGGAAACACTGAACTGACAAATATAACTGTTTCCGACTCGTTGATTTCCCTTAGAGGTCCAGTTGAATCTTTAAATGCTAATGAAATTCTGGAAATTGGAGAAAACTGGACCTACACCGGGAATTACACAGTAACTCAACAGGATATAAACTCCAATGGAAATGGAGACGGGTTTATAGAAAATACGGCAGCTGTCAGATCAGACCAGTTAAAAGAAATTTCAGTTACTGTTAAAGTGCCTTTGGAACCTATTTCCGTCTGTCTGGTTGACAAAACCGTTATCGATGTTGCAGGAAAAGGGCCAACAGGAAATGTGACAGCAGTAGGAGAAGTCATTAGTTATCAGGTAAATGTTACAAATACTGGAAATATAGACCTGACTAATATAACTATTTCCGATTCCCTGGCCGAACTCAGAGGTCCTATCGAATCAAAGAACCCTGACAGAATTCTTGAAACGGAAGAGATCTGGACTTATACAGGAAATTATACTATTACTCAGGCTGACATAAATAATAATGGAAACAGAAATGGATTTATTGAAAACATAGTAACAGTCGATTCTGATCAGCTAGAACCGAAAACTGATAACGAAACCGTACCTGTTAGTTATAAACCAGCATATTCAATTAACAAGAAAGCTACTGATGTTGCCGGTAAGGGCAAAACCGGAAACGTAACAAAAGCAGGGGAGATAATAAGTTACCAAATTAACGTAATTAATGAAGGAAACATTGAACTGACAAATATAACTGTTATTGATCCTTTAATCACTTTAACCAGACCTTTAGAATCCCTGAATGCCGATGAAATTCTTGAAATTGGAGAAATCTGGACCTATAGTGGAAATTATACAACAACTCAAAAAGACTTAGATAACAATGGGAATGGGAAAGGATTTATTGAGAATATTGCAACTGTTGATTGCGACCAGTTAGAGCCAAAAACTGACACTGAAACTGTACCAATTACTCAGAACTTTTCATACTTAATCGAAAAAAGAGTCACTCAGATTGATGCAAAAGGAAATAAAGTAATTGATAGTGCAGGGGATACTGTTGATTACGAAATTGAAGTAATTAATCAAGGAAACATTAATCTGACTAATGTAACTGTCACTGATTCTCTGATTTATCTTACAGCGCCAAGAGAATCAAAAACTGCAGATCTAATTCTGGAAATAGGAGAGTCCTGGATTTATACCGGTACCTATACTGTTAACCAGGCAGATATAGACAGCAATGGGGAAGGAGACGGCTTAATAGAAAATCTAGTAACTGTTTCCTGCGACCAGCTTGCACCAAAATCGAATGAAGCTAAAGTGCCAATAATTCAGGATCCGGCCTTAAATATCGATAAATTAGCTTCTCCGGAAAATTATTCTGCTGCAGGTCAGATTATTACTTACACATATAATATAACCAATATAGGAAATATGAATGTAACACCGCCTATAACGGTTACAGACAACAAAATAGGAACCATAAATGTAACTGGCAGAAGCCTGATTCCAGGACAAAGTGTGCTTGTAAATACTACTTATAGAATAACTCAAGCAGACCTTGATGCAGGTTCTGTAACAAATTCTGCGTATGCAACAGGTAACTTAAGAAATAACACAACTACGTCAAATACAGACAGTGAAACAGTTACCTCAATTCAGAATCCAGGGCTTCTGATTGATAAATCAGCATCTCCTTCTAATTATTCCAGTGTTGGAGATCTGATAACTTATACGTATAATGTAACCAATAAAGGAAACGTAAACATTACAGGGCCTATAAAAATCACGGATAACAGAACCGGGACTATAAATGTGACTGGAAACCTGATGCCAGGACAGAGTGTGCAAATAAACAATACTTATTCAATTACACAGGCTGATATTGATTCTGGATCTATAACTAACTCAGCATTTGCAACAGGTAAATTCGGAAATAATACAACAGCATCAAACACAGATAACGAAACAGTAATATCCGAACAGAAGCCAGCCTTATTAATAAACAAGTCAGCAGACCCGGCTATTTATTCTGCTGTAGGAGATATTATAACCTACACTTATAACATCTCTAATATTGGAAATGTAAATATCACCGGGCCCTTAACTGTTACTGACGATAAAATAGGAACAATACAGGCCACAAATGAGAATCTGAGACCAGGACAAAATATTCTGGCAAATGCTACCTACATTATAACGCAAACAGATATTGATGCTGGTTTTGTTACGAATTCGGCTCTCGCAACAGGCATATTTGGAAACAATACAACTACATCGAATACTGATAACGAAACTGTAACACCAACACAAAATCCAAAACTGGAAGTTGAAAAATCTGGTTTCCCTGCAAATTATAGTTTTGTCGGGCAGATAATTACCTACACGTACAATGTAACCAATACTGGAAATGTAATAATTGCAGGGCCAATAGAAGTTACAGATAACAAAACAGGAATAATAATTGCAACTGCAGGAAACCTTGTTCCAGGCCAAACTGTGACAGGAACATCGAATTATACAATTACTCAGGAAGATCTTAATTCAGGATCTGTGACAAATTCAGCATTTGCAAATGGAACATTTAATGGAAATAATATAACTTCCGAACCTGATGACGAAACAGTAATTGCCAAACAAAATCCGGCTTTGGGCATAGGAAAATCAGCTTCTCCTATAAATTACTCTGTTGTTGGGCAGATAATTACGTACACTTATAACGTAACCAATACAGGAAACGTAAACATTACAGGCCCGATAACTGTTACAGATGATAGAGTAGGAACGGTTCCAGTAACGAATGGAAACCTGAATCCAGGTCAGAATGTTTCAGGAACTGCTAACTATACAATCACTCAGGCTGACCTCGATTGGGGATCTGTAACTAACTCTGCTTTTGCAACAGGTACTTTCGGGAACAATACAACTATTTCTAATACAGACAATGAGACTGTAACTGGAGATAATATTCCTGCTCTTTTAATTAACAAAACAGCAGATCCAAAAACCTATGATTCTGCTGGAGACCTGATAACTTACACATATAATATAACCAATGTTGGAAATGTAAATATTGCAGGGCCAATAACGGTTATAGATGATAAGATAGGAACAGTTTCAATAGCAGATAGAAACCTTGTGCCAGGTCAGAGTATGTTTGCAAATGCAACTTACATAATAACTCAAGCTGACCTGGACAGAGGTTTTGTAACTAACTCTGCATATGCAGCCGGTACATCCCGGAACAAAAATACAACATCTAACACGGACAATGAAACTGTAAAAGCAGTCCAGAATGCCTCATATGAAATTAAAAAGATAGTTACGGATGCTGCTGGAAGAGGTTCGTCCAGTAATGTAGCAAATGCAGGTGATGTTATCGGTTACCAGATTAATGTTACAAATAATGGAAATATTAATCTAACAAATGTGACTGTTGAAGATGCTCTTCTTGAAAATCTTAATGGGCCTGCTGAATCCCTGAGTTTTGATAACGTTTTTGAAGCTGGAGAAATCTGGACTTATACAGGAAACTATACTGTAACCCAACAGGACATAGACAGTAATGGAAATGGAGATGGGATTATTGATAATACTGCAACTGTCAAATCGGATCAGCTTGATCCAGAATCAGACAGTGTCCAGGTACCAATAGAAGGTAAACCAGGATATATTATCGAGAAAACCGTCACTAATGTTGCAGGAAAAGGGCCAGATGGAGCAGTAACAAAAGCAGGAGAAAGCATAACCTACCAGATAAATGTTACAAACACAGGCAATATTAATTTGACAAATATAAGCCTTAATGACACTTTAATTACAATTCCAGATTTAATAGAATCTCAGAATAACAATAAAGTGCTGGAAGTTGGGGAAATCTGGACGTACACTGGAAATTATACTGTTACTCAGAAAGACTTGAACATCAATGGGAATGGGACAGGATTTATCGAAAATATTGCTACTGTCAGGTGCGACCAATTAGAACCAAAGAAAGATAGTGCTCTGGTGTCAATAGATCAGAATCCTATGCATATTATTGAAAAGACGATTACAGACGTAGCCGGAAAAGGGCCTTTAACTAATGTAACAGAGGCAGGAGATATCATAACTTACCAGATTAATATCTCCAATACAGGTAATGTTGACTTTACCAATGTAACTGTTACTGATTCTCTGATTACTCTTGAAGGGCCAGCCGAATCTCTTAATCCGGATAAAGTTTTGCAAGTAGGGGAAAACTGGATTTATACCGGGAATTACACAGTTACTCAGGAAGATATAAACTCTAATGGTAACGGAACCGGGCTAATAAATAATACAGTAACAGTTGACTGTGATCAGGCTGAACCATCATCAGATGATGCCCAAGTACCAATACAAAATAAACCAGGATATATTCTAGATAAAATAGTTACTGACGTTGCAGGGAATGGTCCTTTTGCAAACGTGACAAAGGCAGGAGAAATCATAAGTTACCAGATTACTGTTAAAAACACAGGTAATGTGAATTTGACAAACGTGATTCTAAATGATCCCCTGATTGCCGTTTTAGATCCCATAGAATCTTTGAATACAAATAGAGTGCTTGAAGTTGGAGAAAACTGGACTTACAGAGGAAACTACATTGTTACTCAGGCAGATATAGAGAATAATGAAGCAGGAGACAGGTTTATTGAAAATACAGCTACAGTTGACTGTGATCAGCTGGAACCTGTATCCGACTTTGCTCAGGTAACAGTAGAAAAACAGCAAAAGAAAAAACCAGGATACATTATAGAAAAAACAGTTACTGATGTTGCAGGAAAAGGATCAGATGGAAAGGTAACAAAACCTGGAGATTTAATTGTTTATCAGATTAATGTTACAAATACAGGCAATGTCAATCTGACAAATATAACCCTGGAAGACCCTCTCATTACGGTTTCAGGGCCTATAGAGTCTTTAGATATAAATGGAGTTTTGGAAATCGGGGAAACCTGGACTTATACAGGAACATATACTGTCACTCAGGCCGATATAGACAGTAACGGGGACGGAAATGGATTCGTAAATAATACAGCTACAGTTGACTGTGATCAACTCGAACCGAATTCTGACAGTGAAGCTGTGGCTGTAGAAAGAAATACGGATTATATTATCGAAAAAAGTATCCTTGATGTCACAGGAAAAGGCCCGGCAGGAAATGTTACTTCTGCAGGAGAAATCATAAGTTACCAGATTGCTGTTAAAAACACAGGTAATGTCGATCTGACAAATGTAAGCGTTACTGATTCTTTAATTTCGCTGATAGGTCCTACAGGAGATAAAGAACCTGTTGGAATCCTGAATATCGGAGAAAACTGGGTATATACAGGAAATTACACTGTGACTCAGGCCGATATAGAGACTAATGGAGAAGGAGATGGGTTTATTGATAACGTTGCAATTGTTGACTGCGACCAATCAGACTCCAAGTCTGACAGTGAATCTGTAGAGATTGCCCGGAAAATAAAACTTCCTGACTATTTGATTCAGAAATCAATAATCGGGGTTGATAAGGCTGGGGATGGGATAATCAATGCACCCGAGGACACTATAGAGTATCAGGTAATAGTAAAGAACACTGGAGAAATTAACCTTACAAATGTTAGCGTTGTTGATTCCCTAATTACATTAACAGGCCCCAGAGAATCTATTACTGCAGACATGATCCTCGAAATAGGAGAAAACTGGGTTCTTACAGGGAATTATACAGTTACTCAGGCAGACATAAATAGTAACGGCGGAGGCGATGGGTTTATAGATAATACTGCAAGGGTAAGCTGCAATGAGCTCCCGATAAAAAGCAGCACTGCCAGACAGCCAATTCTTTACAAGCCAGCCTACAACATTTATAAGTCAATTGTAGGAATCGATGAAGCTGGAGATTGTATAATTAACAAACCAGGCGATATAATCGAATACATTATAGCAGTAAAGAATGAAGGAAATGTAGATCTGACAGATATTTCGGTTCAGGATACATTAATTACTTCGCTGACAGGGCCGATTGGAGACGATATAGACCCAGGCGTGCTGAATCCGGGAGAGACATGGAAATATACAGGAAAATACACAGTCACTGAAGAGGATATAAATAGTAATGGAAATGGGGACGGATTTATTGAAAACGCTGCAATTGTAAGTTCAAAAGAGCTTCCGGAAAAGAGCAGCGTTGCAGCACAGCCCATTATTCAGAAAACAGATCTGTGTATATATAAGTGCATAAATGGGGCCGATAAAGCCGGAGACTGTGTAATCAACAAGCCTGGTGAGATAATAGAATACGAAATTGTTGTAAAAAATAGCGGGAGAACAGATCTTACAGGCGTTTTAGTAAATGACCCTATGCTTACCTTAACAGGGCCCACAGGAGATAATATTATGCCAGGTATACTTAACCCTGGCGAGATCTGGAAATATACTGGAATTTACACAGTAACTCAAGAAGATATAAACAGTAATGGAGGCGGAGACGAATTTATCGAAAACACTGTAACAGTGCATACCAATGAAGCTCCGGAAGAGAAAAGCAGTGCCAGACAGGCAATTGCTCAAAAGTCGGATTACTGTATATATAAATCCGTAACGAAAATCGATGAAGACGGAGACTGTATAATTAACAAGCCCGGAGATAAAATAGAATACTGCATTGTAGTAAAGAATGAAGGTAATTCTGATCTTACAGGGATTTTAATAAAGGATACTTTAATTAACCTGACAGGTCCAGACGGAGACGATTTAGATCCAGGTGTGCTTAATCCAGGAGAGACATGGAAATATTCAGGGACTTACACAATAACCGAACAGGATATAAAAACTAATGGAAATGGAAACGGATTTATTGAAAATACAGCAACTGTAAGCTGCAATGAACTTTCGCCCAGAGATAGTACCATAAAGCAAGCAATTGTCAGTCCATCCTCTGAAACTGGGACAGATTCAAATCCGATTATAATACCTGGAAATGAAAAAGATAAAAATAGCAACCCTGATGGCAGCACTGGTGGAAACAATAACAATGGAAACGGCAACGATGGGAACGGTGGAGGAAGTTCTGGAGGAAACAGCCGTAAGAGTAGTGGAAGTAGCAGTGGAGGCGGAGCAGGCGGGTCACCTGAGCCTGCAAAGAATGTCGAAACCAAAGAAATCGCACAGGCATTTGTTACAAACGGAAAAGCTGTGAAATTTGAGTTTATAAATAATGCCACATGCGTTGTTTATGTGAGCTTTGATGCAAAGAAGACTGCTGGAAAAGTGACAACTATTGTTGAAATGTTGAAAGGTAAATCCGCGCTTGTTCCAGAATTGCCTGCAGGTGAAACTTACAAATCTTTTAATGTCTGGGTTGGAAATGAAGGGTTTGCAACTGCAAAAAATATCGATAATGCAATTGTATGTTTCAGAGTCGATAAAGCCTGGGTAGAAGAGAATAAGATCAATAAATCAACTATCATCCTGAACAGGTATAACAAACAATGGGAACAACTTTCAACAAGCCCCTCAGGCGAGGATGATAAATTCCTTTATTTTGTAGCAGAAACTTCAGAATTTGGTTCTTTTGCAATTACAGCTGAAAAGTACCAGATCCCTGATTCAAACATTAAAAATAATAATCTTAATTCATCAGAAAGCAAAGAGGTCCCTGAAGAGAAAACCATTAACGAATCTGCTAATGAAGAAACTTCGAATAAAGACTCAGATGCTAATAGAGAAGAAAAATCGATGTCCGGGTTTGAACTCCTCTGTGGAGTCGCTGGAGTGTCTGCTGCATTCTTATATAAAAGAAGGTAAGAAATAGAAAGCAAATTGGCTGCAGTAAGATAAATAATCTAAACCAATTTCGCAGGAAAATTTATTAGATAAAATTGGAAAAAATCAGATAAAATTAGATAAAGTTAGGATTCAGTTAACCGGATAAAAAGCTCAAATTGAGCCCTGGATTGAAAAACTAATTTACTTAAATAAATTAAATAAAAAAAATAATAAATAAAACAAAAAAATAGTTAATGCATAAAATAGCTTATGCATACGGTTAGAATCCTTTATATGAAGAAGCGTAAAACCCCTGAGTCTTTATCTCAGGGAATATAAGCGTCAAGTTCCTAACTGCCAACCTTTATTGATTTCGTAAATTATTAAATATTTTCAAAACCTTTGTAATATTAGATTTTGCTGTCACCACAATCTCACAGTTCCTAAGAACGTCGCCAAATTTCAAAGCGAAAACCAAGCGAGGCAACGTTTGAACATCGGGGAGTTGGATAACAGGGCAAGAATCATCCTGTAGGGAACGAGATTAGGGCGGGGAAAGCCGTTAGCCGTTGTGTATCTCAAGTATATCACGCACATAATATTTCACCGAAGGGGCTCCGGGTAGAGCCTGCATGACTTGTCTCCAATGGGAGGAAAGATAACTCAGGAAGTCACTCAGTCTTTAGCTGAGTGGTAGTTCACGATGCAGGGCTCAATTAAAAAACAGATTCAGTTATAAATTTCATTAAGTATTTGAGATCTGCATTCAACTTTATTCAATTTTATGTTTGAATTATTTTTACAATTTAATTACTAAGTGCTTTTCATTTTTACTCTTTGAAATACGTAAATGCATGTAATTCCTGAAATTAAAAATAAAAACTCAGATACAAAAGCCTGAAAAAGTTGAAAAATGATTTTTTAGAAATTAAAGGTTTTAAAAAAGAGTATTAAAGCACTAAATTAAAAATTATTTTTGGTTAAATAAATTGATGTCAAGACATTAAATTAAAATTCTATATTAGAGCTTGTTTCAAAACTACCTTCGATCCTTTTATGTCAATTTTTCGGAGTAGATAAAACAAGATCACCAAAACTGAATGGAATGAATACTTTTGGTCAAATATATGATTAAGCGGAATTTTGAAACCAACTCATAAATTAAAATTTATATTAAAAATTCTTTGGCAGAATTTTATATAAAGAATATGTAAAGAGTATATAAGATTTTATTTTAAATATTTACATTAAAAATTGTGTTAAAAATAAGATACATTACGCTATGAAGAACTTGAAAAGTTAAATGAAAAACAATTATTAAGATATTAATAAATTTTCCTGCAAATAATAACAGGCATCTGCTTAATAAATCCCGTTTTTAGTCTAATTTTAAAAGCTCTATTTTAATTGAGTTTATTTCCGTTTTTCCGTTTTTTCCATTCAAACCGTTTTTCAAAAGCCGTTTTTTAAAAAATCCGTTTTTATCGCTTTTTTAGACACCGTTTTTCACAGATGCCTGCACCGAAATATCTTTTAATAGATATAAGGCTACGGATGTACTGACAAATAAATATAAGAATTCAGAAGTACTCTAAATTTTTAAAGGAGCTATATTCTAGAAAGTGAAAAAAAAGATAATTATTGTATATTATAAAAATCAGCATCAAAGAGCTTATTGTCAACCTGGAATATAGGAAAATACAGTAAAGTTACAGGAAAAAAGAGCCGCAGAAAAAAGTTAGTTGCCCGGAAATTAAATGTCAACCAGGGGCAACTGTCTTCTGAGATCAGGCAAATAGCCTTCCCTGTGAAGAGCTATTTTATAGTCACTTATGACCCTGCATAATCTCTGGGTGTATTTTATGCAGTTATTACCTACATCTCCCTTGAATATTATTTTTTCAGTTTTGTCAATAAACTCCGGATATGTGAATATCATTTCTTCTTTTGTGTGTAAGAACAGAGCTGTAAAATCTCTGTGGATACTCATGCTCCTTTTTAGCAATTCAATATTCAGGTGGTCCTCAGAAAGGAAGCTATTGAATTTCACAAATGTGTGGAAATCGGCTATATTCTGGTTCAATGAGTTAAGAATCGAATACAGCACATTGTCTGTCTCAGGAAGGGGAATATCCGGAAGATCAAGACATTCTCCTTCAAAACTTTCATTCTCTTCTATATTTTGATCCTGGGTTGTATCACGGTCCATTTTATCACCCTGGTATTTCTTTGCCAGTTCCCTGACAATTATTTTATATAAAATATTTAATGTTTTATTTTAGAGGTGGACTAAGGTGGTTAAAGGGTTCTTAAAGACACACTGTTCAATAAGGGGCAATTGAAGTGTGCCACTAAGATTAGAATATTTGTATGTTCTTCGCTTCCCCACTTAAAGCGGTTGTATGCACACGTTTTCAATGTTCTAAACTCCGTTTTTTAAGAATCCAGCTTGAGATCTACTCTGGAGTCTCATAAATTAAATTTGATTATACTCTCTAGGGTCTTGCATCTCACCATATATAAAATTTTGTCGTAATAAAACTGTATAAATATAATTATAAGATAATTGTATCTCCCAATGCTGAATTAATTGCCCAAAGGAGTTTATATAAAAGTACTGGAATTATTCTGCAGTTGTTATCCAGAATTAGATTTAGAATTATAATATCAAAAATAATATTAAAGATAATATCAAAAATAGAAAATCAAAATTATAATAAAATTAAAAATTAAAATTGTAGCAAAATCAAACATCAAACATCAAAATCAAATTGTATAATATAAAAATATAAAATTCACCTGCAATAAGTTTAGTTGACACGTAACAATCCAGATTATAGCTCAAAATAGCTTAAAAAATTAAATAAAGGTAGGTAAATCTAAAGGTGATCCTCTAGAGAATTTTGAAAATTAAATTAAATTCAATTAAATTAATTATGTTATGTTAAGTTAAGTTAAATTAAACTACATTACACTAAACTAAACTAAATTAAATTAATTAAACCAAATAAACCTTTTAAGGTTTAAAGCTCTTAAAACTCTTCTGAGTTCTCCAATCCTCTTTGATCCAGTGAAACTTTTCTGTTTTCAAATATTTCCATCCCCAGGGTTACAAACCCATATACCAGACTTAATACAAGAATAATTGTTGCACCTGAAGGGACATCGAGGGCATAAGAAAGGATAATTCCTGCTATACTAATAACGATTCCAAAGGCGATGGAGATTATCATCATATGTTTCAAATTATGAGTAAATTTGCGGCTCAAAGAAGCAGGAATTGTAAGAAGCGCTATGACAAGAATAATACCTACCACTTTAATAAGGACGACTATTGTCAGAGCAATTATACAAAGCAGGAGAAGGTAAAGCTTTTCTGTGGGGAGGCCCTGAACAGTTGTAAACTCTTCGTCAAAGCAAAGTGCAAGAAATTCCTTATAAAACAGATAGACCGTACCTACAATAACAGCATCAAGTACTAACATTATATAGAGATCATCCTGAGGTACCGTTAAAATACTTCCGAAAAGGTAGCTCATAAGGTCAGGGGCATATCCTGGAGTAAGATAAACAAAAATTATTCCAAGAGCCATTCCAAGTGACCAGAGGATACCTATTGCACTATCTTCAGGGATTTTAGATTTTTTACTTACAGTCCCCATTACCAGAGCTGAAGCCAGACTGAAAGGGAGAACGCCAAGCATCGGATTGATTCCAAAGAAATAACCCAGACCAACACCTCCAAAAGACGCATGGGCTATTCCTCCACTGATGAAGACAATTTTTTTAACAACAACATAGACCCCTATAATTCCACAGGCAACACTTGCAAGGACTGCGGCTATAAGGGCATTCTGGATGAAATTATACTGTAGAAGATCAAACATTTTATTTCTCCTTAAAAATCCCTAATAAAGTGTCTTGATCTTCAAGAACTCCTTTTATGTATCTCCAGCACTCTGTGGGGGACTCCGTGGGCAATAAGTTCAACAGGGCACTGATAAGTAGCCTCCAGATCTTCAACAGGAATCTCTCTAGAATCATGATAATGAAGCGTACGATTAAGGCAGGCTATCTTATCCACATAAACGGAAACAGCGCTGAGGTCATGGGTGACCATAATAATAGCCATTTTATGTTTAAGCGCATCGAGAAGGCGGTAAAGTTCATCCTGCATATGAGGATCAAGCCCAGAATTAGGCTCGTCTAAAAGCAGGAGCCTGGGATTTGTGGCAAGAGCTCGCGCAATAAACACTCTTTGTCTCTGTCCTCCAGAAAGCTGCCCTATCTGCCTGTCTTTATATTCAAGCATCTCGACAGTCTTAAGGGCTTCTTCAGTAGCTTTGATATCTTCAGCTTTGTATTTTTTTAAGAAACCCGTATGGCTCATCCTGCCTGTCAGGACAACTTCCCAGACGCTGATAGGGAAATCGAAATCAAAACCTTTGTACTGCGGAACATATCCTACAAGGTCTCTACTTTTTTCCGGAGATTTTCCAAAAAGTTTTACACTACCTTTGTAAGGTTTTAAGAGTCCTAATAGTACTTTGAGAAATGTAGTTTTTCCTCCACCATTGGGTCCAATGATTCCAAGCAATCCTTTAGGCTCTTTTAATTCCAGATTTACTGCTTCAAGGATTATCTGGTTTCCATAGCGAACCCAGACATCCTTTAGCTCTATTACCTTCTCCATTAACCTACCTTCAAATTGTCGTTTTTTGTTACCCGGATTATGTTCTTTTTATATTTAGATATAGAACCCGAATTTTAATTTTATATCGAGTTTTAGTTTTTATACCAGGTTTTTGGCAAAGATATCAGATACATTGTCCATATTTGAAACATAATCTTTCGCAAGAGGGTCAACTGCTATGACCTCCCCATCTATTTCTTCAGCTAGAGCTTGAGCACTTCTTGCACTGAACTGGGATTGGACAAAAATTACTTTAACCTGCTTTTCTTTTGCAAGGTCTACAAGCCCTGCAAGATCCTGAGCACTAGGCTCCTTCCCTTCAATTTCAACTGGAATCATGACAAGGTTGTAATCCTCTGCAAAATAACCCCAGGAGGGATGATAAACCATGAAACTTCTTTCTTTTTTCCCTTCGAGCTTTTCTCTGATCCTTGAATCCAGAGCATCCAGTTCTTTTAAGTAAGCATCTCTGTTTTGGGCATAGTAAGTTTCGTTTTCAGGATCAATTTCCACAAGTCCTTCATAAATATTTCCAACCATTATTTTGGCATTTGAAGGAGATGTCCAGATATGAGGGTCCAGTTCTGTTTCTTCATGGTCTTCTATACCTTCATTTTCATGATGTTCTTCAAACTCTTCTGCATGTTCTGCTCCTTCATGACTGTGACCAGCAAGTTGCTTGAGTTCAATTCCTTCAGAAGAGTTTACAACTAGAGTTCCACTATTAATAGTTTTAAATCTATCAATCCAGACTTCTTCAAAGGGCATATCAACACCAACAGTAACAAACATGCTGGCTTTGCTGATTTCCTCCATTTCTCTTGGAGAAGATTCATATGTATGAGGGTCTGCTCCTGGAGGAATTACAACTACGGTTTTTACCCTGTCACCTCCTACTTTTTCTACAAATTCAGCCTGGGGAAGGACACTCACAGCTACGATTACAGGTTCATCTGTTGCTGTAGTTTCAACTTTTTGATTTAAGTTTTCATTATTCTGAGAGCTTTCCGAATCTGTACAACCACTAACAAAAAGGCTCAATCCAACAATCAATATTAGTAACCAGGGTATAATTTTTAGTTTCATAATTAAATCCCTTTTTTTCAAGTTTAATTTTTACTCGTTGCTTTTTACTTGTTGTGCACAATTCAGTTGAGAATTATAGTTACCAGGGAATTTTTACATTAAAGATAAGTTAATAGAGGGAATTAGAATAAATTTGGAGTAAGGCCAAAATTCCAAATCTTAATGAGAATTCTTGGTGCCCACCCAAACTTCTGGGTATAAGATCAAAATCTATATTTAGATTTTTTATTTTGTTTTCAAATGATCAGGTTCTTCATGAAAGCATTTTTCATGGCTGATTATCCCGCATACTCCAATCATCGGATGACCCATTGAAACACAGATCTTGTCAACAGCTTCTTTTGAAACAAGAGCCTCAAAACGTGAGACTTCATCGCAGGCTTCTTCTGAAGAAAGCCCGTAATGGGTTAAAAGAAGACTTAAAATTCTGTGTCTGCGGGTAAGGAATTCTGCATAAGCTTTACCCAGTTCTGTCAAATCCACGCCCCTATAAGGCACATGGTCCAAATAACCAGCAGCTGCAAGTTCATTTAGGGTTTTAGTTGTAGTAGACGGGTCAACCCGAAGGCTTGAAGAGATTTCTGTAGTTTTTACAGTGCCCCCTTTTTCAAGGATGAATTTTAGATAATCCACTTTTCTGGGAGAAAGCTCAAGGCCTGTAAACTCAAAAGAATTCTGCTGATTCATAAAAGGAAATGGAAAAAACTAGTATTTATTATTTTGCTATATACCAACTTATGATATCAAAAATGAACTTATATTTTTATAAAACAAAAAAATTTGTAGTATACCAAAGTTATATTAGCTGTTAAAATTGCCTATTATTGATTTTCCCACATTTTCTGTAATATTTAAAATTTCTAATTTCGAACAAAAATTATACAACAAAGCTGGAATTGCAATTGGAATCAGTAAAAAAATGAACTAACTATAATCGACTAAAGCTTTTCCTGCTGCTGAAATTATAACAAGGAAAAGATATACTTGATTAAAAGACGCAACGGCTCTGAGCGCAAAGTTAGTTGCAGTGGAAATGAAGGGGTTATCAAGCTTGGAAGATAACTGTTTACTTATTAGAATAAAGATAGTATAGGGCCAGAAAATAATATACTAAAGTTAGAAAAAAGAACAGAGGAAATTACAGGAATTTACAGAACCTCTTAATAAATGTATTATATTACTCGTATCAATAATTTATAACCCTTTTTCAATGATTCACGTCAGGAGAGCATAATTCTTCGATTTCTTCAAGTTCTTCTTCTCCTAAAACCCTGGAAAGATTTAGCAGAATAAGCAGCCGGTCTTCTATTTTTCCAACTCCATTAAGATACTCGGAGTTTATCTTTGATTTAATCATTTCAGGAGTAGGTTCAATGGAAGAAAGAGGCAGTTTTACAACTTCTTTTACAGAATTCACAAGCATTCCGAGAAATGTATTGTTGACTTCTACTATAATAATTCTGGATAAACTATCATCTTCTTTTGGACCAAAACCAAGCCGTTTATTCAGGTCTATTACAACGATAATCTTTCCCCGCAGGTTAATAAGCCCTCTTACAGATTCAGGAGCCTGTGGGATTCGAGTTATTTTCAAAACAGGAAGAATTTCAGAGACCTGCATTATATTAACTCCGAATTCTTCGCCGGAAAGTTCAAAGACAACTAATTGAAGGTTCTCTTCCGAAGATATTGAACTTTCTCTGGTTATATCCTCAAACATAAAATCTCCAGATAATTTGAAAGTAATTTATTAACAACTGATTAAGTAATAACTAATAAAATAACAACTAATAAATTAGCAATGATATTTTAACTGCCAATAATTTCTTCATTTTCTCTAAGATTTCCAAGCTTAAACTTTTCAGTAGCCTTTTTCATTCTATCGCCAAGCAAAGCAAGATCTGTAGCCATGTTTGCAAGTTCGGACATAGAAGAACTCTGCTCTTCCAGGGCTGCTGCAGTTTCCTGGGTTCCTGCTGCAAATTGCTCGGATAATGAAGATATATCTTCCAGAGTAGAGGTAATTTCTTCAATTGAAGTGGACTGTTCTTCCGTTGCAGCAGCGATATCTTCTATCATATTGGTAATTTGATTTATAGTAGAAACAATTCCTGTAACCATTTCCATCTCTTTGCCGACCGAAAGGGAACCATTTTGAACATCATTCTTGCTTGTCTCTATACGTTCTACAGTATTACCAATACTGTCCCTGATCTCGTCTATAAGCTTTGAAATACTCTTGGCTGCACGTCCGGATTCCTCAGCAAGTTTGCGAACTTCATCAGCTACAACAGAAAAACCTTTTCCATGCTCGCCAGCTCTTGCAGCTTCAATTGCAGCATTCAAAGCAAGCATATTGGTCTGGTCTGCAATCCGTGTTATAAGAGTTACTATCTCATTTATTTGCTGGGATTTGGAGTCAAGGTCTTTTATCACGGATTCGGTTTCATTCACTGATGACCTTATAAGATCCATTTTAAGAAGAACTTCTTTAGAAGAATTTCCAATATTGGTAACAGAATTATTTACCAGATTTGTGTTTCTTGACACTTTCTGTGTACTGTCTGCGATTTCCTGGATATTATGAGTCATATCCTGCATTGCATGAGTAATATCAATTACTTTTGTACTCTGTATTTCTGCCCCATTAGAAATCTCAGATGCTGTATCCGAAATTCTTCTTGAAGCTGCTGCAACCTCTTCGGATGAGGCAGACATTTCTTCCGAAAGGGTAACAAGATGAAAAGAGCTGTCCTGAATTTCTTTAATTAAACCGCGCAGGCTCTGAATCATAGATTTAAAGGCTACTGAAAGCTGAGAAATTTCGCTCCTTGAAGTATCATTTATCTCGACAGTGAGGTCTCCTCTGGAGACTTTATCGGCAGCTTCAAGCAGTTCATAAATCGGTTTCCGATAGAGACTTAAAATTACATAGATAAGAATAGCACCAATCAATATCAAAAGGAGAGTAATTAAAATAATATTATTAATAGAGTCAGACATAAGATTTTTTAGCTGGCTTTTCTGATCGGCACTGGCTTCTGTGGTAATGTCTGAGACGTTTGAGGCTATAGCCCTCATATTCTGTTCTTCAATTGTTTTTCTGTTTTTAAGTAACTTCAGGCGGTCAAAACTTGTCTGGATATCCCTTGCATTGGAAACTATTATCTCTCCTCGGTCAAGGTTTTCCTGTTTAACAAAACCTTTTTCAAGATCTGTAGTAGTATCTATTACATTTTGCATATGCTGTTCAAAATTACCTGCATATGCATCATTTGGAGTAATTATATAATTCTGATACTCGTTACGGGCTTCCATTGTAATTATACTGATTCTCTCAATTTCCTGAGCATTTGTCAGTTTCAACTGGAGAACTTCACTGGGTGCACCTGCGCTTATATTTTCCCTATACTGAGTTAGTTGATCCTTATAAATCTCGTCAGAATTTTGGAGTATTTCTTCGGTTTTAGAAACAATGTCAGCTCTTACCAGTTGTTCTTCATTATCTGCTTCAACATATCTATCAAAAGATTCCCTGAAATCCTTTGTATACGTAAGAACCTGATCCATACGATCCTGGTTTACTGCATCAAAATTATCTTTATATATTTCTCTTGATAGGGTTGCCTGTCTGGGTACAAGGTCAAGATAATAATAAACTCTTTCTTTATAAACTGGATCTCCATGAATAATAAACGCTTCTTCAGCTTGCAGAGCTGTCTGAACGTTATTCATTATCGAGGTCATGTTTTCAACAGCCTGGCTCTTTTCATTAACATTTTTTATGCCCTGATATCCGGCATATCCTACAAAAAGAATCAAGACTAAAAGAAGGAGAAAGCCTGTTATTAAATGCCCTATTTTTGTATTCTTATACATTTTTTGACCCGTACCTCCTTTCCTGTCTTTTTTAGATGTGATCCAGCTGCAAACTGTATTGATTATGAAAGATAAGCAAATTAAAACTGCGATCAAAATTCTAATAATTTACTCGAATTCCCAACCAGTTATTCAATAAACATTATTTAAGGATTATTAAATTTTTCAATTATTTTTCAATTATATTGAAATTTAGAAAATTGAGTTAAATAAAAGATGATTTATAAAATGCAAAGAGCAAAATGGCTTGGAAAAACCATATTGAAAATTGGTATGTTTGAGCCTTCTTCAAAAACCTGTAATATTTGTGGTTAT
>JBNAKO010000193.1:0-26719 GCA_049706495.1 Methanosarcina sp.
TTAATATACCATTGTTAACAAGTATATAGTTTTCGGCCTCGTTAACATTAAAAAACTACTTTTAAAAAGAAACTATTAAGAAAATTATTTCAAAAATATTTTAAGCTAGTGATAGACAATTTTTGCTCTAACCCGGGGTATTCAAAGGTATAATTTCAAAGGTATAATTTATTTAAAAAAATTGTTTTATCCTGAAATATTTTAGGATACAAAAAATGAGATCTATGGTTTGAAGTTAAGCTTGCGAGCCAGAGCTTTTCTTTTTTCCTACAAACAGCCACTGGTCATAGGTTCCTTCAGAATCAGTGTTATCTACAGTTTCGCCTTCAACTCCTTCTCTGCTTAATGCTGCTGCAAGGATTTCAATCTCAGGCTTGCTGCTGACTGTAAAGAGTAAGAGCGCGTTGTCATTTGCAACCCGGACAGCTTCTCTCATTATAGAGGTCCAGAGATCTTTGTTAAATTCATAAATAAGCCCCAGCATAAATCCCATCACTGCATCAAAGCTTCCCGGTTCAAAATATTTTGAAAGGGCAGTTGCATCCATTATAATGGTTTTTTGCGGGTTTAAGACACCCTGTTCAAGGCCCTGACACACAGTACACTTGTTAATTTCTACTGCGAAAGGACTTAATCTGAGCCTGTAGAGGGCAAGTGTGGACATCCCATTTCCGCAACATACTTCAAGGATTTTACCTTTGGGATAAAGGTCCCTTTTTTTAAGATATTCAAAAATTGCCTCCACTTTTTGCACACGGCTTTCGGAAAAGATATTTTTATAGGATTCGGGCCTGACATTACAGATAGGGCAAAGATTGCGGCTTACCAGCATAAGTGAATAATACTCGATTACTCCGTCCTGCCACCGTTCGAAAGGAATTTCTATTTCTTTTACAGGGGCATTTGAGCTAAAAATCCTATCCACTATCTCTTCGAACTCTTTTCTTAAATTAGCTGATGCAAAAGAACCCGTAAAAACGGACCAGAAGTCTACAGGAACATTTTCATCTGCTGCGTTAAAGAGCAGGAGCCCAAGTGTACGTCCATTTTCACAAACTCTAAGAAGCCGCATCTCATGCTCCCCTGAAAATTTGCGAAGACCGTTTAGATATTGTAAAGTAGATTCAATTTTTCTCTGGGCAAGATAGCTCTCTTCTACAAAGTAGATTTCTTCATCAGTATCAAGGAGTTCCTGTAAAAGCATATTTTTGTAGATTAGGATAATCTGATATCAAGATTTCGAAAACGGCACTCAAAAGATAAGAGGCAATAATTGCTGAAAGTTTAGAAAAATAGATAAATAAACTAATTATACAAATCCGTCTTAATAAAAATAATGAGAAATTAAAAAAGAATAAAAGAGGTTTTTGAAATTAAAAAAGGGGGATAAAAGCATTAAAACCTGAATAAAATGCAAAAAGCGCTCAATCTAAGCAAAGGTATTTATAGAATCTGATTACAAAATCAGGGATTATAAAGAATTAATATAAATAAAAAAGTAGATTGGAGGATAATATGGCTAAAGTAATACCATTCGCACCAATAGAACGTTTAATAAGAACTGCAGGTGCCCACAGAGTAAGCGAAAGTGCAGGTATGGCTCTTACAGAGATTCTCGAAGAATACGGACTTGAGATTTCAAGGGAAGCAATAAAGCTTGCAGAACATGCAGGCAGAAAGACCGTAAAAGCAGAAGATATAAAACTTGCAAAAGAAATGCTCTAATCGTCTACTTAGATAACCTGTATTATAGAACCCATAAAAGCTCCAATTAATAAAAGTTGCTTTAATGGGAGAAAAATAAATAAAATGCTGAAAAACAGCATTTTCTTATTTTAATATTATTTTGACATTATATTTTTGAATATTATTATCTTTAATTTTCTTCAAAAAATTGTTTAGATTTTGGGAGAATCTCCTTCGCTTAACTCAAAAAATTAGTTGCTGCCTTTTTAATTTTTTAATTAATTTTAAACAATTATTAATCCAGTTATTGATTAGATTTTATCAATTGCTATTGGATTATTAGCAATCATACTGTTGCGGACTCGGATTCAGTTTCTACAAGTTTAAGTGATTCTATAGGGCAGTTCTTTGAACAGGCTGCACATCGAATGCATACTTCATCATTGATTATTGCGGCTCCATCTATTATCCGAATTGCAAGTTCGGCAGTATCGGAATCAAAATCCTCGCTTTTCATTAACTTTGTATTCACAGGGCAAACCGTATAACAGATTCCACAGCCAATACACTTTTTGGATTGAACCATCTGTTTGTTTTTCTTATCTGCTTTTACCATTAAAAGTCACCTCAAAATTCCAAAAATTGCCAGATAACGGAAATGAACCGTAAAAACTGGAGGATAAAAACGCAGTAAATATAATAACAAATTTATATTTGTTCTGTTGATGATATATTTGATATTTTTAAAATATAAGAAGATTTCGAAGGCGAAAACATAACACAAATTAAGTCGTCTTATAAACAAGTTAAAAATAAGTTTAGAAATAGGAATAATTTAAAAAAGCTCAGAACCGGATTCGGAAATAATTTTTTAAATAATTCTATAAATAAATTAAAAAATAAATTAAAAAAAATTTAAAAAACGCAATCAGCGAGACCGATTCCTGTTGCAGTAAGAATAGTTACAATAATCCCTGCAATTATTACACCTGCAGCAATTGCAGGAAAAGCATTTCTACACTTTACACCAAATACAAATGCAGCTGCACAACCTGTCCATGCTCCTGTGGCTGGCAAAGGTATAGCTACAAAGATGGTTAGAGCAAGTAAGCCATATTTTTCAAAATTTTCAGTATTATTTTTTCGTGTCCTGGAAAAGAGCCAGTTGAAAAAGGAATCAAAAATTTTGAACCTTCTTAAATAATTGGATACAGGCTCAAGGAACAGAAGAAGTGGAAGTATAGGGAGAAGATTTCCCAGAACTGAGAAAAAGAAAGCTTCAAAAGGACCCATTCCATAAATTCCCATAGCTATAGGGATTGCTCCCCTTAGCTCAGTTACAGGAAAAGCCGCCAAAATAAGGACTGCAAACCAGTGAGGTACAGTTGCTAATGTCTCTATTAAGAGTGAATCTAGTGACATGGTAATCAGAATTATTATTTTTATATATATCTATTTTATAAAAAGGTTCCCTTAACTGACAATTTAATTATTTTCCAGGAGACACCACTCTATATTAAATTGTATCCAAATATTATTTTCGGCTAACTCGAAAATTTAGTCCTCATTTGAAAGAGCAAAATGCGCTAGCAAGGCTTCAAGCTGAATTTTCTCGCTTGCCCCTTCAGTAAGTCTAAAATCAATTTCCCCTATGATATCTACAAGTTCGATGATCCGTCTTTCGGAAAGTCCGAGATCAAGGGCTGTGCTGTTGTCCATTTCAGAGACTGCCCTGTAAATCTGTCCAACAATATCTTCCCCTGAGAGGCCTTCCTCATAAAGCAATCTGTTAAGTTCCTTCCGAGCTGCCCGGAAGTTGCCCAGAAGGGCAGTTTCAATGAGTTGTTTAATATCTTCAGGATTTGCGGTTGCAGTCGTCCTGTAGATGGTTTCCCTTGAGATAGGTTTGTCCGGATCTATAAAAGCAGCAGCCTGGAGGGAATTTACGGCTTTTCTCATATCTCCCTGAGCCACATAAATAAGTGCCTCGTATCCATCCGGAGTAATAGCTAAATTCTGGTCTTTGGCAATATATTCGAGACGCTTTCTAATAGCCTCTTCTGTAAGCCGCCTGAACCTATAAACTGCACATCTGGACTGAATGGGCTCAATAATCTTGGAAGAATAATTACACGAAAGAATAAAACGACAGTTATTACTGAAGCGTTCCATGGTGCGGCGAAGTGCGGACTGGGCATCTGTAGTCAATGCATCGGCTTCGTCCAGGAAAATAATTTTGAAATCGGCTCCGCCTATAGGGGCAGTTTTTGCAAAGTTTTTAATTTTTGTTCGGACGATATCAATTCCGCGCTCGTCTGAAGCATTAAGTTCGGTAAAGTTTTCGCGCCAGAGGTCTTCTCCGAAGATCTCTCTTGCAATAGAAACTGCAGAAGCTGTTTTTCCAACACCGGGAGGTCCGGAAAAGAGAAGATGCGGAAGATTTCGGGTTGCAACATAAGACTTTAAGCGCTCAATAGTTTCTTCCTGCCCTATCACCTGATCCAGCCTGATTGGCCTATATTTTTCAATCCAGATTTCTTCTTTAATCGTGTAGTCCTCCATTCATGTTTGCACCATAATTAGAGAAGATAATATTTAAACTTTCGAATGTTTGCTGTTTTATATTAACTATACTTAATTGCATTTATTTCACTTCAAGGTAGCTTGTATGCTACAGCCAGGATGTAACCAATATATAAATCTATAGAACACAAAAATAAAATTATAAAGCACACTATAAAAAATAACAGAAAAAAACAGAGAAAAAATAGAGAAAAAATAGAGAAAATAATAGAGAAGATAATGGAGAAAAATAAAAACTTTAGAGTTAAAAAGCTAAAAAACCGATCCCATTTGGCTTCTAATAATTATTCTGAGACAAATTTTAGCCAATTTTCAGGCTTGTTAGACTAATTGATATTACTAATTACTTTTTCTTGTTGATTACTAACATTATTAACTAATCAAGTAGCAGTAATTTTTTAATTTATTACTAATTTTTTAATATATTGCTAATTTTATATTGCTAGTTTTCTGGTTTATTTTCATTTGCGCATTTTTAACCTCTTTAAATCTAATTTTTACTAATTTTTATTAATTTTTTTATATTTCCTCTAGTGCTCTTGCAGTTCTCACTTTTATTTTCGTAGACATATAATGATAATTTTCGGAATTTAAAAAAAGTATCCAATATTAGTTAGAAAAGGTTACTGGACTATACCAGCAGGAGATTAGTATATTTGGATGCCGCTCAAGCATATACCAATTGGCTTACATAAATAAGATACAATAATATCAAAATTGCATTACATTGAGAATACTTTTACATAATTGATTGAGGAGTTGAAATGGAAGGACAAACAGAAGACTTGACACTGGAAGAAAAATCAGAAGAAGCACGCACAGAAGAAATGGCTGAAAAATCGAAAATAGAGGAATTAACTAAAGAGCTCAAGGAGATGGCTTTAGCCCTTGGAGCTTTTAAAGTGGGAATCGCAACGACTGAAACCCTGGCTGGAGGCCCTCCTTCGGTTGACCTGACATATGTGTTACCAGAAGCAAAATCGGCAATAGTCTTTGCTCTTGCTTTTGACCAGGAGCTTATAGAGCCTTACTTTAGAAAAGAAGACCATAAATCCCTGGATACTAATAAAGTACGGACCACTACCCTTGCCAATGGAATAGCCCTTGAGATGGCAGGTTTCTTACAGCAATATGGGTATAAAGCTGTACCCCAGCTTGCAAACTTCGTTTACCGTCAGGACTCGGAAAACTGGCTGCTGGATATGCACCCGCCTATTTCCCACAGGTACCTGGCAGTTCGCTCCGGAATAGGGCACTTTGGGTATTCGGGAAACATAATTACAAAAGAATATGGGTCAGCAATTGTCCTTGCGTCTGTAGTTACGGATGCGGAGCTGATTCCAACAGACCCCCTGCCTGAAGAAGAGAACTATTGCGACGAATGTAAAATTTGCCTTGCGGTCTGCTCTGCCGGATATGTGGACCCTCTTGAAAAAGTTACGGTAAACCTTGGGGGAAAAGAGTTTAGCTATGGAAAGAGAAGAAGCAACAGCCGCTGTTTCCTTGTCTGCGGAGGGCTTACAGGCCTGAATGCTTCCGGGAAGTGGTCTACCTGGTCTCCAGCACGCTTTGAGATTCCCAAAAAAGATGAAGATTTTATTGCTGCACTTCCAGGCACTATAGAAGCCTACCTTAACAGGCCGAAGATTAAAGGCGGATTCTTTATATGCCTTATTCCAGGGAACAGGATGGAATATACCTGCTCAAACTGTCACTTTGTTTGCCATCCTGACAAAGAAATACGGAAAGCCAGGTATAAGATGCTCGCAGAAAGCGGGGTGGTTATACAGGAACCTGATGGAACTATCAGAGCCGTATCCCCTGAAGAAGCAGAAGAATACCTTGAAGCCATGCCCCCAGAAAGGAGAAAACTTTACGAATCGGTTTCAGAGAAATAACTTAACATAGAATAATCGAACAGACGATTGCAAATATATTTTCCTTTGCAAAATGTGCCTTAAGCTGGAGAGGAGCAGAGTTTAACTGTCCGATAATCATTGAAGAATTCAGGAAGATCCGGCGGGAAAACTGGAAAGCTGAGAGAGGAATTAAAACAGCCGGGAAGGGGTTTTTACTTGACTGTACTGAGCATTATCACCTGCAAAATGTTTGAGGATGAACTTGCCTATATCCTTTCCAGTGATAGGGAACTGGAACAGTTGATTGTAGTGGAAGGCAAGGATAGTTTCGGGCTGCTCCGTAAACTTAAGTCTAATAACTGCCTGCCCAGAACTGCGCCTCTGGACAGAGTTCCTTTTCTCCTGGGAGACAGGCACAGTTTTCCTTTCATGAAGCTTGCAAAACCCTTTCTTAAGCTTCCTTTTTTCAGGAAAACTCACGAGGACATGAAGCTTAGAGCAGCCCACAGAGTGACGGTTGTTGTAAACCTCCTCAGGCGGGGGCTTCATGACGATCTCGAGATTCTTAAGTCAGAAGTCTATGAAAATATCGAGGAGATGGCCAGTTCTCAGACGGAATCCTTCTCTTTTACTGCAAATGAGGAGAAGCCTTTGAGAGCGTGGAAGAGGACTTTTCAGGGTTAGGCTGCCCCCTTTACCGCCTAAAAGATGAAAATAAGGAAGTTGTTGCAGACTGCATAAGTGCTGCCCTTGGAGGAAACGCGGCCTATGATGAACTCATGTATACCTGCAGGGGGACTGGTGCCCTCTACTTCACACCGATGTGGGCTTCGAGCTGGAAACAGATGGAAGAAGAAAGGAAGAAATCCAGGAATTTCAACGACAATTTCCTGAAAGATCCAAGATACTCACGGGTTGTAAAACTTGATACTGGCCTTTCATACGATCCTGATTTCCATAAAAATATCCGGGATTTTGCCCGTACTTTCGACATGGAAATTGTGGAAATAAAGGGAAGTGTGGAACTTGCAGATAAGTCCACAGGGCTGCCAAAAAAGGTCTTATCGAGCATACTCTGGAATGATGACTATCCCCATAATCGTTTCTCAAATTAAATTCATTCCTCCTCGTTAAACGGCATTTTATATCTTTACATAAAAAATTCGATTTTTTCATTTAGGATTAATGAACTTAAGAAAATTTAATCCAGATAAACCGTATGCAAAGTTTCATAGATTGGGCCTTTTGGAGTAAGTGTGCTCTTTTTTAAAACAACTTTGTCTACCCGCATACTCCCAAGCTCAATGTTTTCAAGTTCTTTTAAGACATTTGTAAAGGTTTGTTTCTGGTCATTATTAAGAAATTTGATCCTGGCAAGAGTCGCATGCGCAGTAAATTCCCGATTGTCTTTTTCAAATTTAAAAGGTTTTAACAAATTCTCTACGTCCTCGTAAAGCACCTTGAAATTTCCACTTACCCCCAACCAGAGAACTTTTGGATTCGAAAGTTTAGGAAATACCCCGAGTCCCCCAACTTTTGCTTCAAAAGGTTCACATGAAATAGAATCAAGGGTGTCAGAAAGAGCCTGGACACGTGATTCGCTGACGTTCCCAAGGAATTTCAAGGTAATATGAACAATTTCAGGTTCTACAAACTTCAGATCAAAGTTGGAGAATCGGTCCTGAATTGTGCGGATCTGCTCAGCAAAATCTGGGTCTAATTCTACTGCAATAAATGTCCTGATCAAAGCTTTCACCAATCTCAATTAAATAGATAACCAGAAAAAGATTCCTACAAATCTCTTTTAAATTAAGAGATATCAAGAAAAGAATTCATAAAGAGCCTTTTGAATTTTGAAAGGATTATTTAGAGATTGTAAACCTGAATTAACCTTAAGAAACAGGAAATGGAAAGAATCCCCATATAAACGGTACAAAAGTAGAAATAAGCTTAAATTTGAGTTCTTACAGAGCAAATATAATATATAAGATACGGCAAGGAAAGACAAGAAAAATAAGCGTAACTATTTATAAAGTTATTACTAATGTTAACCTAAAAGAACAGTGTTAACCGGAAAGGGTAAATCAGAGATGAAAATGAGTTAAAAATAACATCAGTCTGAAAAAATAATATTAACCAAAAGCAGGAAAAAAGGAACCGCGAACAAAATTTTTAAACAAAAAGCGGTGGGTTTAATGGATAAAGCACGTATAATTGTAGAATCGGCGACCCGAATTGCCAAAGAACTTGATGCTGCCGCTATTATGGTCTCAGGGGAGCTAAGTTTTGAAGGGGTCGAAACTGGGGGAGTTCCGGTCTATTATATTTCTATGCGCCCAAGAAGTATAATAGATCAACTGGTAGCTACAGGCAAGGATGGAAAAAACCCTTTGAAAGAACTTGGCGACCAGTTGAGCAGGGAAGCTTCAGGTAGCGCTGACCATTTACAGCAAGCAGTCGCTATAGAATACGTGCTTGGGGAACTAAAAAGCGGAACTATTATAGGGGTAATCGAGACCAGGGGTTCGATCTCGATAATTGTGCATAATCTTGAGGAAAGCACCCTTATAAAAGCCGTTAAAGAATGTCAGGAAAGGATTAAGCCTGAAGTAATGAGCGCAATCATGAAAATTTCTTTTGATATCGCCCTGACAGGAAGGGAAGGGAAAAAAGTAGGAGCTGCCTTTATTGTAGGGGACTCCGAAGAAGTCATGAAACGCTCCCACCAGATAATCCTTAACCCTTATGAGGGCCATGACGAAGCTTCCCGAAATATCCTGGATAAACGAAACTGGGAGTCAATAAAGGAATTTGCCCAGCTGGACGGGGTTTTTGTAGTAGATGAAGCTGGCTTTATTCACGCAGCAGGCCGCTACCTTGATGTTGATGGAAAAAATATAGATATAGAAAAAGGCCTCGGGGGGAGGCACGTTTCAGCCGCTGCTATTAGCAGGGATACCGTTGCCATTGCAATCACAGTTTCAGAATCCGGGGGCGTCCTAAGGATCTATAAGGATGCAAAAGAAACTATTTGCATGGAAGTTCTAAGTTCTGCAGTAAGATGTTTCTAAACCCGAAAATACAGAGGTTAATCCCCAGGGTGAGCCCAAGAAGGTTCTTTATCAGCTTATTAATTAAACTAGTTCAGGTTTAGAACTTAAATAATAAAAAATTTGATTTCAGGGCTTATTAGGAAAAAAAACTTGAAATCCTTTTTCATCAGACTGTCTGATTTAAAATATATAATTAAAACACATAGTTAAATTATAATATAAAAATCGATACTGTCATTTGCCCAACTGAAACTTTATAATATAATTTCAAATTTTTAAATATGATTTTTAAGAGATTGGAATAAAGATAACCAAACATTGATAGAGTAGAGATAAAAACAGTATATATGAAATTAACAGATAAATGCGGTAGAGGGCGAATAAAAAGTATGAATAATGATAATAAATAATAAAAAATACTATAAAGAAAGTACTATAAAAATATCATAAAGAGAATATTATAAAGATACTACAAAGAAAATATTATAAAAAGAAATCAGGAAATATAAAGAATAAATCGATACCCAGAAAGCAAGTTAAACGAAAGCCAGTTAAACAAATGAAGGTAAATTGGCAAATAATAGGAAAAATTAAAGAAAAGCAAAGAACCAAAATTAAAAATTAATTTTTAGAGTGGTTTCATGAAAAGGCAATTTTTTTACTTTCCATTTAGCCTGACATTTCTTCTCCTTTTGATATTTATAGTGATCTTTGGACTTGGGTCACTCTTCCTGGGGGTTATTTTTTCAGCTTTTATGAAAATCGGCTTTTCTGCTGGACATGCCCTTCTTATCCTGCTCCTTTCTCTGCTTGGAAGCAGTATAAATATTCCTTTGACAACCCTCAGGTCAGAAGCGCCTGTAGTAAGGGACAATTACGTAAGGGTTTTTGGAGTTTCATATAGAATCCCAATTCGAAGCATAACAAGAAACGAGACAGTAATTGCCATAAATGTGGGGGGGGCAATAATTCCGATGCTTATCTCTACCTATCTTCTCTTAAAATTCCCGAATTCTCTTTTTGTAGTGGGAGCAGGGATCCTGATAGTCGCACTTATAACTTATTCCGTGGCAAGGCCAATTCGGGGAGTAGGAATTGCCACTCCAGCCTTAATTCCCCCTCTGACTGCTGCGGTTGCTGCAATCCTGCTGACATCTTTTATCGAGATTCCCGGCTGCTCAATAGAGCAGTGCAGAGTTGTCACAGCTTATGCAGGAGGGGTGCTTGGGACTCTTATAGGAGCGGATCTTCTAAACCTTGGAAAAATCAAGAATCTTGGAGCTCCAGTTGCAAGTATAGGAGGAGCCGGAACCTTTGACGGCATATTTCTGAGCGGTTTTATTGCCTTACTTTTGATTTAACGAGGGAATGAGGGCGAAAATTCATTTTGTTAAATCATATGGATATATTTTTCAAAAAAACCTAATATAGAACGGAATTAAAAACAAAAGAAATATTAGAAAAAAATAAAAAAAGAAGAGAAAAGAGGATTTGAAGAGATTGCATTGCTTTAATTTGTTACTTATTTAATCCTCCTCTTTAAAAATGCTTTAGAAAGACCTATCCCGGCAATTCCAAAAAATACTTCGAAACCCGGGCTTTTCATAACGGTTTTTCCTTCATTTTCTTCTTCAGAGTTACCCTCAACCTGAGAATTCGGATTCTCAAATGAACCCTGAATAACAGGAGCTTCTGAAGTTTCAGAAGAGCGGTTTTCCGAACCTGTTAAATTAACGCCATTTCCGGTTATATTCATTTCTGTCAGATTATTAGCTGTATTATTAATCATATTGGCATCAGTTGAATTTACCCCGGTTAAATTTGTTTCTCCCTTAGGAGCTGTGTTGTTTGTAACCCCAGAACCAGACCCGGATCCACCGCCTTTCTCTTCAAGATTAATATCCATCGCTGGGTAAATAATATAACCCTGCGGAGAAGTGCTGCCTTTTCCTGCATCTGAAGTCTGGAAATACCAGGAATCAGTAAAATAATTCTTTACATCTTTGTCCAGGTTGAGAGTGATTGATTCTAAGTTTGCAAGGACTATCCCGTCTTTAGAAGTCTCTTCTATCTCAAAACCCTGGTACTCATCTCCCTTTTCAAGAATAATTACTTCATCTTTATCAATGAGCCAGGTATACTTAAACACTGCAAAAGAATCAGTAGCGCTTACAAAAACCGAATCCACATAAGTGATGAAATATAACTGGTCTTTTCCATCCCCAAAATCTGCGCTTGCAGTAAAGGTCCGGTCAGAGACACTCCCATCCGCGTTTATAATGCCTGATTCGAGTTCATATCCATTTTTATATAACGAAAACCAGACTTTTTCCCCTTCAACATCTACCTGATGTACCTGGAGAGAATAAGATTTCCCGAGATCCCAGACATCCCCGGCTTTTAACTCTTTTTTCTCATCTCCTATCTGGGTAATTACAATGTTTGCGATCTGTGTGGCATCATTTTCAACGGTAACATAGGGTTTTCCAAACCAGGCAAGCTTATAATAAAACATGCCGCCCATTTTCTCTGGAGTTGTCTTAGGATTTAATTCTAGATCGGAAACCAGCTCATATTTATTTGAGAACTGTCGGGTTGAATATACGAGTTCTTCTTCACCTATAACATGATTTGCAGGGTTATTTTTCCCGAGTTCATTCTGGCCGTCCTTTTCAATATACTGAAGTCGTTCTCCCCACCAGTTTTCAGAAGCTACAAAATCCTTGTGTTTATTTACAGGATAATTAAAAGCTCCGAAGGTAGTAGCATTCCAGATAAAACCATCTGATGCAGTTTCATTAGTATCAAAAGGATATCCACGAATAACCGGTGCAGGTGGAGCTGCAAATCCAGATGGCGCAAGTATCAAAAAAATCAGGAATACAGCAAGAGTTGACAAAAGAAATTTTTCAATATAGGGTTTCAAAGTACTATCACTCTCTTTCCATTTATTTTAGCAATATGTCATAAACTTGACCAACACTGAGGCAACAATTATTATAAATCTCATTAAAAGTAACACCAAATAAATCAAGGTAATTAATAAATTTTACTAATTTTAACTAAAATAGACAGGAATCATACAGAATCAAACACATGTGGATTAAAATAAAACAAACCATATATTAAAATGTTAACAATAGTTAAGAATTGAAAATTAATGAATAAAAACTTAAATCAAAAAATAATAAAAAATCAATAAGTAGAAGAGAATAAAATTAAAGAAGCATAGATTTAGAAATAATTATTATTCATAATAAATAAATTTCAAAACAAAGAGTAAGAGCACAAATAGATATAAAAATAGAAATAGATATAAAAATGGAAATAAAAATGAAAAAAAATAGGAATAAAAATAAAGATTGGAGTAAAAGTAGAGAATAAAGAAAGTTAAATGGATAAAAAATAAGAAAAATAAGAAAAACAATACAAATAATAAAAAATGGAAAAATTAGAAACTAAGAAGTTGGAACTAAGATTTGTCCTTAAATTTACCCCCTCACTTTGAAGCGGAGTAAAGCTGCAATTCCTCCAAGTTTGTGGAGTTTTTCTCCAGGCTCAAATGCTGTACTGAAAACTACAACCTTTCCCTGGGCCTGTTCAACTTCCATAAGAAGTTTATCGATATCTTCTCCTTTTTCCCTTCCTTCACGCAAAGTTTCATCTGCAATCAGCAGCGTTTCAACCGCCCCATATCCAAGAGCATTTTTAACGTCTGCAAAACCGTACGCGGCTTTGCCATCCATCGAGATTTCTCTGATAAGGTCTTCCATAAGAGCAGATTCGCGAGCAATCCGGGATTCCTGCATAATCCTGTCAACTGCTCCCCTCCGGAGTATCTCCTGGAACCCGGACATCCCGATCATAGAAGTATCTTCAGTAAGTGCTCTTGAAGCCATCTGAGCCTCATTTTCCTGGAAATATTTCAGAAAATCGTCTTTGGTAAAGCCTGGCCCGGCAATAACTATAGAGGCATCTTCAGGCACAGCAGTTCTTAACTGGTCAACTATTTCCTTAAAAAACTCATTTCTGAGGCTTGTTTCCCTTTTTCCTGAAGACTGCCGGATATGGGAGTAGATTTCGATTCCATAATGATGCACAAAACCAATATCCGCATCACCCTCTTCTATTGCCACCATAACGACTTTCGGACGTTTGGAAGCTTCCTCTGCATCCTGGATTCTCTGGAGCTGGTCGTTTTTCCAGTGTTCTTTGATAATAGAAAGATTAGTTCCGATTTCAACGTTAAGAGTATGGTAGGAACCTGTATCCATTCCGTGCTCTATAGGCCCATGGATTCGCAGCCTGTTTGCAAACTTATGAAACTCCATTTCTTCAACTCTGATTCCAAGTCTTACTTTTACCTTCTCGACTTTCTCAGGGCGAATTTTATCACTGGAGGTATCAGCCTTCCTTTTAGTAAGAGCAAAAACCAGGTCTCCCTTTTCAATTATGTATTTCAGATGCCAGAGGTCATCAAGAGTCTCGACTGCTACTGCAATTTCTCCTTCCCTTCCTTTAAGGGAGCGATTTGTAACCCTCATACTTTCTTTGCTCCACTCATTTCAATCTCTTTTTCCCCATTTTATAATCCTTTTTATTCCTGATTTCAACTCAAATTTTTATTAAATTTAATATTTTTCTTGCATTGTTTGCAGGAGTTGCTCTGGCATGCTGTATGGATTTTTTCTCAGCGTCATCTTAAAACTCATTTTTAAATTCTTTTTAAACTTCTTCAGCTTTTTCATCGTCCTCATTAAATTCAACTTTGAATTCCTCGGTGACATCTTCAGGATCAGCTTCGAGTTCTGAAGTTTCAAACTTTTCGTCCTCAAGTTCCGTTTTCTGGCCTTTTCTTTCAGGTTTCTGCCTTCTTAAATCCGATTCTCCTGGCGGGATCATCATCGCGACCTGATCAGGAGATGCGATTTGTTTTACAAAACGAGGATCATTGAGTTCATCTGCATAAATCCTATAGATCTTTTTTGAGATGTCGTTCTGATTAAAGCCGCCTGGGACTAATTCAAGAATATAATCTCCATGTTTGCGAATAGAGGATGAGGGTCCGCCGATTACTCTTGTCTCCCCTTTAAGTTCAAGCCCTACTGAAATCCCAAGAGGCACATCCTTTAAATAATTGCGCTCCCCACGGATAATGAAAGCTCCTTTTTTAAGGTATTCCCCGGATTCAGGAGTCTTTGTAACCTGTTCAGCTTTTACCCAGTAACAATCTCCGCTGAAATGGCCTGCTTTCCAGAGGCTGGAATAAGAAACTGCAAACTGCGCAACCTCTTCAAGTGTTGAGTCGGGAACCTCTTTTCCCCCTGTTTTGACAACTGTCAGGGGAGCTCCTGGGGTCTGAGTGTGGAATACAATATCTCTTTTTTCGATATACTTTTTAAAAATCTCTTCATTGGTATCAGCATCCCTGCCTCCCACAACAAGGAAGCCGTCCGAAGATACAAACCACCTGAACCTGTCATACCAGTGCTTTTTCCTCGAAGCTTGAAGTTTTTTCCCGGCTTTTACAACCTTTGCTGCGGCTTTTTTCTCCATAGCTTTTTTAGTGTCTTCAATAGCCCTGAGCGCGCCTTCTCTTTTCTTTGTGAATTTTTTAACCTTCTCGTAATAATCCTGGGCATTCTGAGGTACCGTTTTTCGAATATCAAGACTGACATTTTTTTCATCAAGCTCAGCAGTTATAGTGCCGGTTTTTGGGTCAATATTTGTAATCCTCTGGGCAGCAGGTACGTTCTTTTTAGCCTGTTTCAGGATAGAACGGATCTCATCCCAGGAATAACCCTTTGCCCTGGCCCCATTAAGCACGGAAAAAAGCTCTTCAATAGGTTGATAATTGGCATAAATTATTTCTGCAAGATTATTATTCTTCTCGATTTCCTTTTCGAACTTTTTGAGGCTTTCTTCCTGCTGAAGCAGCCGCCTTTCGAAAACCCCAAGGGTTTTTTCTTTCTTTTCAGCCGCTTTTACCTCTGCAACCTGCTCAAGGGCTTTTTTTCCGAAAAACTCATCGAGTGCAGTATTAAAAGAGTCGAAGTATTCTTTTTCAAATTCAGAATAACGAATAAGCTCGAAAGGAAGTACATCAAAGGTTTCCAGCTTTCCATTAATTTCCTTTTTCACGTGGTGCGGTCTGAGTTTTGGGCCTTCGGCTACACTTCCTACTTGAACTTCCTTTTCAGTTTCTTCAGTTACCAAATTTTCAACTAATGCTTTTTCAACATCCCCAATCCCCATTTCAGACTCAGATTCTGGGCCAATTTCAGCTTTTGTTGGTTCAGTTGTTTCGATAATATCTGCCACGCCAGTTTCAAATGGCTGAGATTCAAAACTTTCGAGATTTTCGAGATTAAAATTTAAATTACAAACAGCTCTGGACTTGATAAGGGACGAAAAAAGGTCCTGCATAGCACCGGACAATTTTTGAGCGTCCTCTTCGTCTGCTTCCTTTGCAGGTTTTGATTTGTCAACCCCCGCACGAGCACAGACTTCTTCTGCCAGAACTCCACCCAGGTTGAATCTTGTAGCAATTGTCCGGACAATATCAGCAGTAGACTTTGAGAATGCCTTCATAAGATCCGGAACTCTGGCTTCAATTGGGCTCATCTGCGCTTCCGGAAGTTCGTAGATTTCCCCACTCCTGAGCCGCCTATCCTTTAAAGTCACAGGGTTCATTGGCAGAATAATTTTGTTTTCCGAATCAACAATAAGCACATTTCCCCGAGCAAACAGCTCGACAATAAGAGTACTTCTAACTCCCCCTCTTTCAATTCCAATCTTCACAATCCTGTCAAAATCGTGCTGCTCTACAGATATAATCCTGCCCCCCATCAGGTATTTTCTAAGCAGCATTGGAAAAGCCTGCGGAAGCTCAGGACTTGCCCTGAAATGTTTGCTTAAATGGATGCGCTTCCCGGCTTCAATTACAAGGTTATCCCTACCCTGATGAAAAACGTAAAGATTGATGCGAATTTCCTCATGTGTTGTCTGATAAATTTTTCCTATTTTCGCATCTATAATTGATTTCGGACCCGCTGACAGTTCGGCAACGACTGCAGCAACATCCGCACTTGACATATCTTCTTTCATGAAGTTGATATAATAGAGGCTTTTCGTATAAGTGTTTCCTGTCCCATCCGAGTTTCGCGTCGGAAGCACGATGTCCTTTTCGCTTCGCTCAAGAGGACTTAAAACCGATGTAGATATGAGTTTTAGAATCAAAACCATTTCATTCAAAAATGTCAAAAATGTTTTTTACCTTTATAGAATTTTCATTTTTGGAGTCCTTTAATTTTTGTACAAATTCTCCCTTTAAGTAAAGCTCATCGGCAGGGTGCCAATTAATTTCATCACAAAAATCTACATCTTCACCGGACAATTCATCATACCTTACGAATTTTTCAAAAATTGCTCTTTTTCGAAGGAAGTTTCTTGCAATTTCAGACCACTTTACCCAGGAAAAATGCTCCATTTCTTCATAAATCTCATCAGAAATAGGTATTTTAATAGCGGTCATCAAATCTCACCACCCTTTTCAATAGTTTCGAACTTTTAGAGCTGGCTGAATTCGTCTTCAATTCCTTTGCGCGCTACATCAGTTCAGTTATTAGCAAACTTTTCGTCGATTTATTTTTTAAATCTTCAGGTATGGAAATTGTAAATCTTTTCTGAATACCTATATTTTACATAAAATTATGCAATTACATATAATTACCAATATCGATAAGTTCTATCTATGAAATTTCCAGTTAAGATTCCCAGATTTTAGAAATATGTCTCTTTTAAAGTGAGAAATTAAATGCGTGAAAAAATTTAGGCTCTTATTTTGAAGCATAAAATTCGGTTATAACAATAAGCGTGATGAGACCTTTACGATACTTTAAACTTTTGAGTTGACTTAATAAAGATAATCTGGATATTAATTTCAAAGATGAAACGGATTATTGTTCTCGAACAATACGAAAACCCAAATTGCCAAGATTATTATCAGGATTCCGTTTGAAACGGCTGGCCGAGCGGCAGAAATCGGGAGTGCAGTACCAGCTTCCTCCACGAGAGACTATATCAGGGATATCTGCGTCCTGCCAGGAGGTTCCATCCGAAGGCGCACCAAGATAATTTTCGTGGAATTTATCCGATACCCATTCCCAGACATTCCCATGCATGTCGAAAAGGCCCCAGGGGTTTGGGTTCTTGCGGGCTACAGGATGGGTTTTGGTACCTGAATTTTCAACATACCAGGCATATTCTTTTAGTTTTGAGGTATCATTTCCAAAAAAGTATCTCGTTTGTATGCCAGCCCGGCACGCATATTCCCATTCGGCTTCCGAAGGCAAGCGGTATTTAGACGTGGACTCTTTCTCATTTATCTTCTCAATAAATTGCTGGACTTCATGCCAGGAGACCATTTCAACAGGCCTATCCCTGCCTTTGAAACGAGACGGATTATTTCCCATTATTTTTTCCCATTGTTCCTGTGTGACAGGGGTTTTCCCCAGCAGGAAAGCATTTTTTATTGTTACTTTATGGACAGGAGATTCGGATTCAGAACTATCCATTTCATTAGAGGGAGTTCCCATCTCAAACTCTCCTGCCGGGATTTCCATAAATTCGATAGCTGTTGAAGGGCTCGTAAAAGCTGCCTGAATTTGTGAACTTATAGGAGCACCTGAAATATCTGAATTTTCAGATTCTTCTCTTTTCAGGTAACTTCGGATTGTATGAATATAATTTCTAACATTTACTTTGTATTCCATTAACCTCCCCCCAGAAGTTTCTTACTTAATCTAATTTTAATTGAATTCAATTGAATTTTAATTCCAATTATTATTCGGTATTATAAACATGATTTATTTTTTCTTTTTAGACATTAAAGGATTTTATTAAAAATACATGCAGAAATAGCATTTCTTGAGTAATCAGGATCATCGATATTTGAAGCCTTAGCAATCTATCATATAATATGTAATTATCATATAATATGTATTCATAGTCATTTCTAAGTTTCTTATATAATATATTTTTATTGTACACTGACTTTTGTTTTTTACCTTAAACCTATTATAGAATTTAGAGGCATTTTTTTATTATGCTCTTTATTTCTTTGACCTCTTTTTTAATCTGTTATACTGGCGGCTTAAAATCATTTTATAGATCAAAAAACGCAGAGTACAGGCAGTAATCTTTACTTGTATAATGTAAAAGGTTAATTCATTTTGCCCAGGTTGACTATTTAGCTATTCTCAAAAACTTGTTTAAACAAAAGTAAAATATTAGATTAATCTATCTTAGAAAAATCGAACAAAAAACCCAGAGAAAAGTCCCAAAAATTCCGAAAGTTTTGAAACCATGGACAGCCGAACCGCCCGCTTTTTGAAAGCCCGCTTCCAAAATTATTATAAAAATGCCGAAGTAGGACTCCCTGACCACCTGCCTAACAGAGAGTGGGCTTTTATCTTTTACGATGACATGCCTGAAAAAATGATGCACAGGCATAAGGCCTTTGGCTCCCCCGGGGAAGCCCTTGATTACCTGTACGGAATGGCTCCTGCGCATGTTTATAACTCAACTGCTTACTATGAATATCCTGCTGCCAAGAAGATGAATGAGAAAAACTGGCTTGGAGCAGAACTGATTTTTGACCTTGATGCAGACCACCTCCCAAATGCCCCAAGAAACTATTCGGACATGCTGGAACTTGTGAAAAAAGAAACTTTCAAGCTTCTGGATTTTCTTCTTGACGATTTCGGATTTTCGGAACAGGAAATTGAGCTTGTATTTTCCGGAGGGAGAGGATACCACCTTCATATTACAAGTCCTAAAGTTCTGACTCTTGAGAGTGCCGAGAGGAGAGAGATAGTAAATTACGTCAGCGGGAAAGACATTGATTTTAAATATTTCTTTAGAGAAGTTGCCATGGACGGAGAATTCGGAGTGGGGACAAAGACTTTCAAGGGGATGAAAAATGTCCCCATGAAATGTACATTAGTAGGATACGATTCAGGCTGGGGAAAAAGGATCGCAGTTTATCTTACGGATTATATGAAGGGGGAGTGTACAAAGAAATACAAAAAAGATATGTTTCCTGAATTTCGCAGGTTCGAAAAAGTTGGGGATACTACAATAAAAAAATTAATAAATATTACCAGGAGCGAAAATGGCTTAAAGGATATTCTTGAGAAAGGAAGGCTTGACTTTGACGTCAGAAACTTTAAGGATATTGCTGCCTATTTTATGCGAGAATCAGTTGAAGATTTTCTGCAAAGATTTGGGGCAAGTGTAGACGAACCTGTGACTGCTGACATCAAACGTTTGATCAGGGTGCCCGGGTCTCTGCACGGCGGGTCAGGAATGCTTGTAAAAAAAATTGCTTTATCGGATTTGGAGAAATTTGACCCGCTTACGGATGCAGTAATCTTTGGCGAGAAGGAAACGAAAATTACGGTTTCAAAACCGTTTTCAGTGCAGCTCAAAGGTAAGGATTTAAAAATAGAAGAGGGCATACAGGAGGTTCCTGAATATGCGGCAGTATATTTAATTTGTAGAGGTGTTGCGGAGTATGGACATAGAAGAAATCAGCCAGACCCTGTATAAAGAAAAAAACCAGACCTTAAAGACAATCCCGGCTGATTTTTATCTGGACGCTGAAAAGTATATCCGGGAACTTGAAAAGGATATTGAGAAAATCAATAATCCCCGTTCTCCGGAATCCAGGATGCTTCGTGATGAACACGAGAGAGCCCTTTCCGACCTTGAAACAATTTTTATGAAACGGATAGGAAAGGTAATTACAAGGGCAACAAACCAGTCGCATGCAAATAAACCTATTTCCAAAGATATCGAAAAACTGCTTCCTGCAGAAAAAAGGCTTTATGACCTTGTCCTGCAGGGAATTGAAGCTGCAAAAATAGAACTTTTAGGCCCAATTCTTTATCCGGATTCAGGAAAAATTGCTGTCTGGCCTCAAATTGTAATTAATGGGCAGGAATCTGCCAGTACGGCAGAAGGAATTATAGCGAGAAAAAAGATTCTTGTACCTGCCCCCATAAATGCTGAAACTCCAAATCCCGGAAATGTAAACTCAGTTGTTGCTGCCAGCGAAATAATAGGAAAAGAATCAGGGAAGGCACCTGGCAAAAATAATATAAATGATGAATACGTTGTTGTTCGAATACTGAAAGACCTCCCAACTTTTACAGGTGTAGATGGCAGGAATTATACGGTTAATGCCGAGCAGGTAATTGTATTGCCGCAATTAAACGCAGCAGGGTTAATAAAAAGAAATGCTGCCGAAATGCTTGTAGAGCAGGAAAATCCCGCAAAAGACTTACTTCCTTAAATTTCCTGTGAATATACATTTATAAAACAGTCACATAAGACATTCGGATCATCCATCTATCCAAAAATGATAGTTATATACGCATAAGATCTTACATATGTATGATATTATTGATTATCTTTTCATTAACTGAATCTTATTATTGATTGCACCTGCAGGTTTTACAATTTTTTTATTCAATTTAAAAGGAAATGAAATAGTGATAAACTGGCAGTAATGTAGTTATTAATCAGAAAGCTGTTAAAAAAACTCTTAATTACTACAGTCAAATCTAACAATTACATAATTTTAATTAATTGATGGAATTAATTAATAACAGATAACTTATTGTAAATCAGTCACGTGGTCGGTCTTCTTAATTAGGATATTCTAATTACTCGATCAATAAAATTATTAAGCAGGAATAGAAATAAAGTAAGCAAATTAAATTAGGGAGTGAAACAGGGATTCATACAGGGGATAGGATTAGTATTTATATGTGAAGCTATATTTGTGTAGCTTAACCTTGTTAGCATGCTCTGACCTCGCGAACGATATGCAACTATTAACTGTGCAATATCAGGGCAAAAAGAGGTCTTAAAATTTCAAGTTCATCTAATTAAAGGCTTCCCAAATAAGAACTTCCCGCAGATTAAATTGTATATACGTAACGCCATGCGTATACTATAATTATAGAAGGAAAAATTAAACATTGAACTAAGTGGGTTTAATCAAATTAGTTGAATATGCCTTTTCTGCATAAGCCAGAGAAGGCTTAGAATACCAATAATCATTAAAAAGGTGTAAAGAATGAAGATTCCAAAGAGGTTCAGAACTTACTGCCCGTTCTGCAAGACCCATCAGGAAATTGTTGTCGAAAGGGTCAAAAAAGGACAGGCTTCCTCCATGACTCATATTGCAAGGCAGAAGAAGAGACAGCAGGGAATAGGAAACAGCGGAAAATTCTCCAAGGTGCCCGGTGGAGATAAACCAACAAAGCGCATCTGGCTCAGATACCGCTGCAGTGTATGTAAGAAAGCTCATCAGAGACCTGCATTCAGGGCAAAGAAATTCGAATTCAAGGAGTAATAAAAATGGTAGACTATACTCAGAGGCCAAAAAGCAGGTTCCTGCGCGTAAAATGTAACGACTGTGAAAACGAACAGGTTATATTCGGAAGTGCAAGCCGGAAAATTACCTGCGTTGTCTGCGGAAGAACCCTTGCTGAGCCTACAGGCGGAAAATCAACAATTACAACTCATATTCTTGAAGTGCTTGAATAAGCAGATTGCAAAAGCACTTTTACAGAATAAACAAAAGAATGAAAGAAATTTTAAACAAAATTGAGAAGTGGTGCGAATGGGAAACGATAAATGGCCCGAAGTCGGCGAATTTGTTGTCTGTACTGTAAAGAATGTAACGGATTTCGGCGCCTATGTCGAGCTTGAGGAATTCGGAGGCAGGGAAGGATTTATCCATATCTCCGAAATCAAGGCAGGCTGGGTCAAGTACGTAAGGGACTACGTAAGGGAAGGGCAGAAGATAGTCTGCAAAGTTCTGAACGTGGATCCTTCCCGCGGCCACATCGACCTTTCACTGAAAGATGTAAACGAGCACCAGAGGCGCGCTAAAATCCAGGAATGGAAAAACGAGCAAAAAGCCGCCAAATGGCTCCAGTTCGTGGCTGAAGAGACAAAAACCGATGATACTACTGTAGAGGCCCTGCATCAAAAACTGGTAGAAGAGTTTGGAAGTGCATACTCTGCCTTTGAAGAAGCTGCTGTCGAAGGAGAAAAAGCTTTCAAAGGAGTTAAACTCAACAAAAAACATTTAAAGAGTATAGCCAAAATTGCAGGGGAAAACATCAAACTGCCTTTTGTGGATATTGCAGGATATGTAGACTTGACCTGCAACCTTCCGAATGGTATTGAGGTTATCAAACAGGCTCTGACTGCTGCAAACTCTATTAGTGATGTAGATGGTAAAGATGTCAGGCTCGAAATAAGTTACACAGGGGCTCCAAGATACAGAATCAAGGTAATTGCCCCGGATTACAAAAAGGCCGAATCAGTCCTTAAGAAATCTGCCCAGACAGCAGTGGATTCAATCACCAAACTTGGCGGACATGGGACTTTTAAGAGGCATATTGAATCAGCAAAGGCGTGATGCCCCTTGGGACAAAAAATCCGCAAATGCAAAAATTGCGGTAGGTACACTTTAAGGGAAAAATGTCCGGTCTGCGGGGGGATAACTTCACCTGCAATTCCGGCCCGCTTTTCTCCTCAGGACCCTTATGGTAAGTACCGCAGATTAGCAAAGAAAGGATAAAGGGATTTTTATGCAAGAAAGCACACTTGTCCGCCTGAAAGAAACCCCTGAGCTCAATAAACCAACCCTGGTAGTCGGACTTCCAGGCGTAGGGCTCGTTGGGAAATTAGTGGCAGAACACCTGGTAGATGAACTTAAAGCTGAAAAACTTATTGAGGTTTATTCTCCGCATTTTCCGCCTCAGGTACTTGTTAATAAGGACTGCACAGTGCGTCCTGTCAGTAATACGATATATTACGGAAAAGCGAATGGTAACGACATTCTTCTTCTTGTAGGAGATCACCAGAGTACCACTTCACAGGGCCATTATGAACTCTGCTCTCTTTATCTTGATATTGCAGAAGAATTCGGAGTATCCAGGATTTATACACTTGGTGGGTACCCGACAGGCAAACTTACTTCGGAAGAAACAGTCCTTGCGGTTGCTAATGATCTCAACCTGATAGAGGAAATTAAAAAATATGGAGTTGAGTTCAGGGAATCCGAACCCAGTGGGGGAATCGTAGGAGCATCAGGCCTGCTTATAGCTTTCAGTAAGATGCGAGGAATTGATGCAGCCTGTCTTATGGGCATGACTCCTGGATATTTAATGGACCCAAAAAGTGCTCAGTCTCTGCTAAAAATCCTCTGCAAAATCTTCGGGATCGAAATAAATACTGATTCCCTTCAGAAAAAAGCTGAAGAGATGGAAGTCATTCTGGAGAAACTAAAAGAAAAAGAGGAACAGCAAACTCTTCCGGAAATCAAACCAACCGAAGAAGACCTGCGTTACATAGGCTGATTATATTATAGACCTTTAACAAATTATTATAAACTATTATAATAAAAAATTAGTAATAAAGAAAAGTAATAATTAAAGAAAAATAGTAATTTAGTTTAAAAAATAATAAATTAGGAATTAATCATATCTAATAAAATTAATTTTTATAAAACATAATTAATTGGATTTAGTTTTATTAATGAAATTTTAAAGCTTCTGGTAAAGGGACGGAAATGAAAGTCAATGCAGACCTCCATCTCCATTCAAAGTATTCTATGGCCTCTTCCAGGAAAATGGAGCTTCCGACCATTGCCAGGGAAGCTGCAAAAAAAGGGATAGAGCTAATAGGGACTGCTGATTGTACGCATCCTAAGTGGCTCGAAGATATCAAGAGAGCTTCAATTTCCGAGGAAGAGATTAGAGTCGGAGATATTTATTTTATTCCTACCACTGAGATTGAAGATAACAGACGAGTTCACCACCTTCTTATTTTACCTTCGATCTCAAAGGCTGAGGAGCTTGCCGAACGCCTTGCTCCTGTGGGGAACCTTGAGGCTGATGGACGGCCCAATGTAAGATTGGACGGCACTGAGATTGCAGAAATTGCGAAAGACCTTGGAGCCCTTATAGGTCCCTGTCATGCTTTTACGCCCTGGACAGCAATTTTTGGATATTATGATAACCTAAAGAGCTGTTATGGAGACCTTACAGATTACATTTCTTTTATTGAATTGGGGCTAAGTGCAGACAGCGATTATGCAGACCGAATTGAAGAGCTTCACCGTCTGACTTTCCTTACAAATTCTGATGCGCATTCTCCTTCAACCAATAAGCTTGCAAGGGAGTTTACGCAGTTTGAAGTGCCTGAGATCACATTTGAGGGTCTGAAAAAAGCCATCCTCAGAGAACAGGGGTATAAGGCCACGCTTAATGTAGGATTCTTTCCAGAAGAAGGAAAATATAACAGGTCAGCCTGTATTAAGTGTTTTACCCAGTATTCTATTCAGGAAGCAGTTGAGAACCAGTGGCGCTGCTCGATATGTGGGGGAGTAATCAAAAAAGGAGTTGTGGACAGGATAAATGAACTTGCGGATTTTAAAGAGCCCAGACATCCTGAACACCGCCCACCTTACCTTCATCTTATCCCGCTTGCAGAAATAATCCAGATGGCGCTTGGACATGCAGGTGTCCAGACAAAAGGAGTGCAAACTGCCTGGAATACCCTTGTAGAGCATTTTGGAAACGAAGTTGAAGCGTTAATTTATGCCGAGCCCAAGGACCTGGAAATAGTGAAAAACGATAGAATAGTTAATGCTATCCTGGCGTTCAGGCAGGGAAATGTAATAATTCATCCTGGGGGAGGCGGACAATATGGCTGGCTTGAATTGCCTGAAAATTTAAAATCAGAAAACAGCCTTCAGGATGGACAGATCTCTTTTTCGGATCTTGAAAAAATAAACATTAAGAAAAGAGACAAGGAAAAAGAGGAGATAAAGCCTGCAAAAGGAACAAAAGACAGGAAAACGAAAGAACTTGAGCAGCAGGCAAAAGAAATCAGGAAAAAAGCGAAATCAGTAGATAAAGACCTAAAAGGAAAAAAGAAAAAACAAGCATATAATAATGTCGAACAAATAAAAGGAATAGTAAGCTCAAATAAGAGAATGAATACTGTAACAGATGAAGAAATAAACAAAGAAATAAAAGAAACTGAAAAAACAGAAAAAGAAGCTCAGGATGATTCAAATGGTCAGAGTTCACTTTTTGATTTTTGAAATAGAGCCTATTGAAATAAATCCTGCGAATTAAGATTAAGCCTTTGAATAAGAAGATATATAAGATAGAACGTATATTCAGTTAACCCTGCACGAAAAACCCTAAAACAGAGGCTTATAAGCTCCTCAAAACTTTAAATGCCTTCAAAAACTTTATCCAAGCTGATACGTTTTAAACAAAATGCCCAGGTAGTCTAGTGGTAAGGCGGCGGTCTCGAAAACCGTTTCTTCTTTGGGAGAACGCAGGTTCAAATCCTGCCCTGGGCGCTTCTCTTTAAATTTGTGATTTCGGTAGATTGGAAAATTGCTGCCGTTAACTATTTAAAAGAGAAAGAATATTTCAGTATTCTTGTTAAGGGGCTGTGGCCTAGCCCGGCATGGCGATGGGCTCCAGCGGATAAATGATGAGCAACGGGTCTACCGAGTCTTTCCCGACGGGGCAGGACAATGAGGAGCCGTTGGAGCACTGATAGATGCTCCCCAGAACTAAGACTGTAGAAGCAGTTGTTCGGAGATACCCGTCGATCGTGAGTTCGAATCTCACCAGCCCCACCTTTTCTTTTAATTTCTTAAATATTTTTGAGTTTTTAATGTTGTATTTGATATTATTGTACAGAGTTAATTTCTGTTAGAACAATATCTTTTTTGACACTAGCGTCGTGACAATTTAATTCAGAGACATTATTACTTAATCAATACCTCATCCGTATCCCTTTTCTTAATTATGAGGACTAAGAACTAAATTTACCAGACACTAGCTTTCGCTAGAAGTTGCTAGGTATATAAGAATAATCTAATAATAAAAAACTAAAAAAGAAAGATTTAGAATATTATCAGTATTTTAAGAAATAAATATTTTAAGAAAAAAGAGAAACGGAAAAAGGAAAAATTAGAAAAAAGAAATAACAAAGTCTTTATCTCAAGTCAAAATTATTTCCAAACTCTGCTACCTCTTTATAGATTTTACCTGCTTGTTAATTTTTAATTATTGCCTCATACTATTTTCTTTTCCGATAGTTATGGTATATCCGAAATTTTCAGTGTTTTTCGGTAGAATTGAAAGCTCCCACTTTCCGGTTTTTCCGGGTACTGTGTATGTTTCAGTGTAGTGTTTGCCGTAATTCTGATAACCGGAATTTTCCATTGCCCATACTGGGTAAGACTGCCCGAGACCAATAAACATATTCTGGGTTGTTTTGGTAAGAGTCATCTTTACAGGGCGGGATTTATATTTCAGGCCTACTTCAAAGGAGGGTTCCTTTCTTTCCGGAGAAACCCGCAGGTTGTAATCTGAATTATAGGAGTCGGCTGAAATCTCGATTGTTATCGGATCATTACCTGTG
>JBNAKO010000194.1:0-37312 GCA_049706495.1 Methanosarcina sp.
CCCCTGAGTCTTTAGCTCAGGGGATATAAGCGTCAACTTAACCCTGATTCCGTATATAGTATTCAGCAGCTTCTTTACTAACATTTCCAATGGTAAACGCAAAATAACCATCACTCCATAACGTGTTTTCCCCCCAATAATATTTTTCCAGATATTCCTTTTGTGTTTTCCATAACCTGTTAGTAGATTCTTGTTTCAATTTTCTGACAATCGACAAAACGTTAACTTTCGGCTAAATCTTAATCAGGAAATGGATATGGTCTTTGTCGGTTTCCATTTCAAGGATTTCAAAATCTGATTCTTCTGCAATATCAAACATAACCTGTTTGAGTTCTTCGCTGATCGGTTCAAGTATGACTTTTCGGTATTTGCAAACAAAGATAACATGATACATTAACAAAAATTTGTTATGATTTCTTGTTTCGTATTTCATGTTTACCAAAAACTATATCTTTTGTTAAACATTATAATACCTTGTATGATGAAAACGTTCAAGTTTAGGTTATATCCTACAACTACACAAGCTGTTCACTTGAATCAGCACATTGGTAGCTGTAGATTTGTCTACAATTGGGCGTTAGATCAAAAAATTAAAACATATGAACAAACTGGAAAATCAATTTCCAGATTCGACTTAAACAAATTAATTCCGGTTTTGAAAACTTCTAATGAATGGTTAGGAGATGTAAACTCACAATCATTACAGGGAATGACTAAACAGGTTGAATCTGCTTTCACTCGGTTTTTTAGAGAGAAGAACGGATTCCCTAAATTCAAATCTAAGAAAAATCCAATACAATCTTTTCCTGTACCACAGCATTACACTGTAGACTTTGAAAAAAACACTATTAAGCTTCCTAAAATAGAACCAATTAAAGCAGTTTTTCACCGGAAGTTCGAGGGTGAGTTGAAAACCGCTACAGTATCAAGGACTTGTAAAGGACATTACTACATCAGTATTCTTGTTGAAGATGGAACAGAGCTTCCTGAAAAACAGGGATTAACCGAATCAACAACTGTAGGAGTCGATGTAGGTATCAAAGATTTAGCTGTCCTTTCCACAGGTGAAAAAATAGAGAATCCTAAATACCTGAAAAACTCTCTTCAAAGACTCAAAGTGCTACAGAAAAGAGTATCAAGGAAGGTTAAAGGTTCTAAGAACAGGGCAAAAGCAAAACAAAGTCTTGCTGTACTCCACGACAAAATAACTAATCAGAGAAACGATTTCCAGAACAAACTCTCTTTTAAACTTGTTAGCGAAAACCAAGCAATAGCTCTGGAAACTCTGAATGTTAAAGGAATGGTAAAGAATCATCATTTAGCACAGGCTATAAGTGATTCTGCATGGAGTAGCTTTGTAACAAAGTTAGAATATAAAGCTGAATGGTTCGGGAAAACCATATTAAGAATCGGACAGTTTGAGCCTTCTTCCAAGCTCTGTAGCGTCTGTGGATTTCACAATAAAGAGCTTGAGTTAAAAGATCGAGAATGGATATGTCCAGACTGTAAAACAAAACATGATAGAGACATTAATGCCGCTATCAATATCAAGAAATTCGCTCTCATAGATCAAAATCTAATTGGATCATAACACCTGCGGAACGCGGGGAAGAGCCTGTTGACTTGTCCTCGATAGAGGGAGGGATGAAACAGGAAGCCACTAGGTCTTTAGCCTAGTGGTAGTTCACGTTTGTTAAACTTAATTTTAGGTTTTAAGTGCAGAAGTTGTAAATTACTCGATTCATATTACCTGATTCATATTGCTTGATTCCACTTTAAAGAGGTTAAAAATCTATAAATTATTCCTTTTTATTTTTCTTTTAGATATCAATAGGATTAAGGATTTAGGGTCACATTTTAATATCAGAACCTTGTCACAGCAGATAATAGCTGCAATGATTAAACAGAAAGTCATAAGCAGGGAGTGTTAATGTGGCTGAACGCCCGGTTGAAAGTGTAATTGTTGAAATTCCGAAAGGAAGCCGAAATAAATACGAGTACGATAAGGAAAAAAAGGTAATTAAATTCGATAGGATGCTTTTTTCTTCGATGGTATATCCTTCTGATTATGGATTTTTCCCGGATACCCTGGCCCTTGATGGGGATCCTTTAGATGCTATGGTCTTAACCTGGGAACCTACCTTTCCGGGCTGTGTGATTGATGTTCATCTTGTTGCATTATTTGATATGGAAGACGACAAAGGAAGAGATCAAAAATTACTCTGTGTCCCAAAAAATGATCCTATCTGGAATCATATAGAAAGGATCGATCAGGTTCCACCTCATTTATTAAGGGAAATTACTCATTTCTTCCAGACTTATAAAAATCTGGAAGACAAAAAAGTAAAAGTTATTGGCTGGAAAAGCTTTGAAACCGCAGTTACCGTGCTTGAGGAAGCTAAATCTAGATATCTTGAGCAAAAGAAACAGAAATAATTAAATGAGCTTCATAATATTAACAGATAGATAAGCTCCTTTTTTTCGTTTCTGTATTATTTATTTTTTCGATTTTACGAAACATTTTTTGGTTTCTAAAGTAAGTACCACACTAAATTATAAAAAGGGGATCTACGAGCAATTTGTCAAGATCCCTAAAATCTACTCTATTTTTCCTCTAGGTTATTCTTTTTTATTTTATATTGATTCGATCAATACAGTTATCTGTTGGATTTTTTCACTAAACTAATAATTTCTTGTTAATCTTTAATAGTATCATTACCTTTTTTTGCTGAATCTTTATCTTCTACTGTTATTGAGTATCCAAAGTTGTTTGTATTTTTTGGAAGGATACTGAGTTCCCAATCTCCTATTTTTCCGGGAACTGTATATGTTTCAACGTAGTGTTCGTTATAATTTTGATAAATATTTTCATTTTCCGTGGAGGTCCAGGGGTAATAATTACCTATCCCAATACTGCCACTTTCAATTGACTTCACAAAGGCCATATTAACCTGATTGGTATTATGTGTTAATTTTAGTTCAAAAGAAGGTTTCTGCTTTTCAGGTGAGCGACGCAATCCCATATCTGAACTATAACTATCCGCCGAAACCTCGATAGTTATCGGGGCATTGGTAGTCATATTAAATTTTTTAATATAAGGAGCTACAGGCTGTTTCCAAACATTAAATGTAAAACTTAACTGGGGGTTAGCCCCGTCATTTGTTTCCCCGTTAACATTCATATCAATATACCCATTGTATGATCCTGTAGCATTTTCAGGGAGATTGGTCTTTACAGTCACATTAGCTATTTCATCTGCTTTTATAATTGAAGGGGCAGAGATTTCGATTGAATCTTCGTCTAATGCCTGCCCAAATCCTGGATTATAATTAATCATTTTAGGATCGATTGTAACGTCCTTTATTGCTATGTTTTTAACACCTATCACATACACATATTCCTTTCCGACTTCAATGTTGTCAGAAAGATAAGTTGTCTGAAGCTCTATCTTCGGCTGGGCCTGTACTGAGATGCTCAGGTGCATTGAATTAATATAATCAGTGGAACATGGCACCTTATCGTCATTGAACACAATTTGGCCTTCATAGTCACCTTTTTCCGTATCTCTGGGAATTTTCTCTATAATCTTAAATTCCTGTACTGAACCTGGATCTACAGTTGCATTTGCTGGAGATATTGTAATCCAACTTTCACTTATGTTATTTGTGCTGTAAGGTATGCCTAATAATTTTGGGGTTAGTGTGAGTGTATGATTTCCTTTATTGGTAAACTTTATAGTAAAACTAACTTCATTTCCAGCCATTATATATTGTGAATCAAAGCTGGGATCTATTTCATTGTAATCCTGAAATGTTTGTCCTGCTACATCTTCTACAAATACCTCATATGTATCTGAAGTATTTTCCAACACTTCACAATTATTACTATTATTTATACTTCCTCCAGCAAATGCTGTTTGCATTAATAACATAGAAAGCAGCAATCCGGCAAGGAGACATGCTGCTTTTTTTCCTGCTTTTATAGTCATATTCTTCACTCCTTTCCTTTATTGATTTTTGATCAGTAATTTTATCTGGCCGGTTCCCATTCTTTCTAACAACTAATTTAATTTTTTCAAATAGCTTTCTAATTACTAAATAGCTGTCAGGTTATGCAAAGGTCCAAAACTCAAGAACTTAGCTCTGAGATGATTTAATATATCTTTTATTAAATACCAAATTTATTTAGCAAGTGTGATGCATAAAAAATATGCTTATTCAGAATTTTATGAGTTTTCACATGCCCGTGCCTGGAATTTTTTATAATAATTTATTTTACTAATCTCTTATTTCGAACCGAATCCAAATTATTATTCAAATTCCAGGGAACTTTTCAGGATCTTACTCCTTACTTTTAGCATATTTTTCATTTTTAACACTCTACTCAGGAATTCAATCACTCTTTAAATCGCCTAAATTTCTAATTCGGACTATTATCTTACGTCCTATTATTTTGCGTTCGATGAATTCCAAACTTACAACTTACTCAAGTCCATATAATTTGTATGACCAAGGTCTCTAACAATAACACGTTAATCAACTTTATAAAAAACAGTAATTAATATCGAGTGAATATCGAGTGAAATGGCGTTTTTTTCTGTAGAATAAATTGATATATTCCTGAGGCAGCTCATTTGAAATCCTTTTAATCACTGTACATTTTTTCCAGTTTGTTCCAGATTAGAATATCCTATGCGGAATAAAGTATAAACTGTGCATATAAGTCCGAATGTATTCAATAGGTGCTAATTAACCTGAAAAATTAGAGTAAGGAATAATAAAGTAAGGATTCTGCTAAAAAGGCTTCTGATATAAAATGGTTTTTGATTAAGAATTAGTTCTTCTAGTTTCTTACTCTATCTGTTTAGCACGCCCAAAAATTATTGCTAACAGTATAAATACAGCTATAGAAACCCCAGCATAGCCCAGGATTCCAATATTTCGGATATTCATATTCGCAAGCAGAACTCCAATTAGCCCTGCAAGACTCAGTACCCCACTGATAATCATAAGGGTTCGAATAGTTTTTTCCAGCCGGCCTATCTTGAATACAGGCGCGGCAAAGAGCATGGAAAGTGCAAAGAAAAAATCCCATGCAAGTATGTCGAGTGCATAGACTACAGATGGCCACTTGAAAGAAAAGAAAAATGGAGCCCAGGTGAATCCGGCAGATTCGATCTGACGACTTACTGTAAGAATAACAAAATGCACACTGCAGGTAATTGTGGCCATAATTATCATAAATACAAGCGCAGTAAGACTGTACATTCTGGTTTCGGAAGAAGCATAAGCATTAACTGCAATCATGACGATAACCAGCAATGGAGATATCACAATGATAAGCAATTCCAGTATAGAAAAATAAGGATCTCCTATTGGATCCGTGGGGGATTTAAGTGAAAGAAATCCAAGAACGAGTGTAATCATATATGCTATTAAAAGAAAAGATATGGCAAAGGAGGCACTCCTTCCTAGAATGCGATGTTGCCTGGTAAAATTTTCATGTAGCATTTTTGACCTCTTCTTCTCTTATTTTTTAGAGCTAATCGAATACATCAACCTGTAAATCAATATTTGGAACCTATTTCTTTCCCTGATGTATTAAAAATAAATCATATTAAAAATAAAGCAGCCAATTTATAAAAATAAATATAACACATTTGTGCTTTTCTTACATAAAAATATTTTTTGAACCTAATTTTTGATATAAAGGGACAAAAATACTCAATTTGAAATAACTCTATTTAATTATTTGAGCCCTTTTTCAATTTTCTAATAAGCTTTAATGTGCCTTTTTAAGAGGCATTTGTGCTTTAAGTCTCTGTTATCAATTGCCATCATAGACTTAAATTTGAGAGTACGGGTCATATGTTCTAAAATATATCGACCTTAAAAAAGAAAATGAAATAAAACTTAGTATTTATCTAACAGTATGACATTTAACATCTAGAAATTGGTATCTAGAAATTAGTTTCTCGTTAAATTATAAGTGCTTTGAAAATTCATTATCTCATTAATGCCAAATGATATTTTTTCCTTGTTTTGAAACTTTTTGCCTTAATATAAGTTTCAATGTTATTATAACATTCAGTATTAATATAATATTCAATTTTATTATAACGTTTCCCGCTTGTATAAGTTTCACTCGGAAAGAAAATTTGGCATAAATAATTTAAAATATTAATAGTGTTATGTTATACTTTGAGTTAAGCAGTAAATCTCTGAATAACTCAAATCTATCACACCAATACCCCGGATCTACAGAAAAAGTACCAGTACATAAAGAATTGCCTGAAAGTTGCGTATTTCCTCTTCAAAATTCGAACTTGGGCCGTTAGGAATTTGAATAGACTGTATTACAAGATATAGCATCGGATACAGCGCTTTCAGGCTTATTCTTATATATTTTAATACAAAAACAATTTTATTAAATTCTTACGTGCTTCTTTTCATATCTATGCTTGATTTATCATATACTTTATCTTATTCTCATAATCATTCATTACAAGAAATTATCATTATGGAAATGTAAGGATACTGTCTTTATCCTGGTAGAGGCATTATACATTTTGCAATATATCTTTCAAACTTTTATACCAGGCTCATATGAAAATATTTATTATTGATGTAATTTGTGTTGATTTCTTTAATTTATTCCTTATTATAAACTTGATTACAAAATTTAAATATATGTGTTATAGTACTGTCGTCCATGTCGGAATATGATAGTGGATTTGTTATAGGATTTATTATAGTGGATTTCTAATGAAAAAAATGGATTGCACAATTATTGAGCTATTTTAACCTGATTTCTTGTTAAATCCATTTAATTCTCTTTTTTATATGCAATTTCTCCATCTACTAAAACCATGTGAGTTGTTGAAAATGTATTAAATGGGTGGCCATTCATAATTACTATGTCAGCATCCTTGCCCTTTTCAATACTGCCAACCTTATTATTTATGCCAAGTATTGTTGCGGGATTTATGGTTATTGCTTTAAGGGCTTCGTGTTCATCCATCCCGTCTTTAACGGATAATGCTGCACACAAAACAAGATACTGAAGGGGTATTACAGGGTGGTCTGTCATAATTGCAACCATTATTTCGTTCTTTGACAATAGTCCAGGATTTTTAAAGCTCAGATTTTTAAGCTCTATCTTTGGCCTTCCAGTAAGATTAGGGCCGACTATGCACGGATATTTTTCTTTTTTAAGCTCGTCCAGCATCAAGTACCCATCAGTTACATGCTCCAGTGTAAGTTTGAGGTTGAATTCTTTAGCAATTCTAATTGCAGTATAAATATCATCAGCCCTGTGAGCATGAGCTTTTAACGGAATCTCGCCTTTCAAAACAGGAATCAGGCTTTCGAACTTTATATTGTATTCAGGCGCTACTTCATTATTCGCAGCCGCTTTTTCTTTTTTGGACATGTATTCGGCAGCTTTAAAAAGAGTCTCTCTTAAAAGTGCTGCTGTTGCCATCCGAGTTACTGGAGCCTTATTTTTCTCCCTATAAACTCTTTTGGGATTTTCCCCAAAAGCAACTTTCATTGCAATAGGGGCTTTAATTATCATGTTGTCTATTCTTGCGCCAAAGGTTTTTATTGCTGCAAACTGCCCGCCAATAACATTCGCACTGCCAGGGCCTACTGCTGTTGCAGTCACTCCAGAACTTAAGGCTTCTTTGAAGGAAACATCGCAGGGATTTATTCCATCAATTGCCCTGAGATGAGGAGTAACAGGATCAGTATCTTCATTGCCATCTGCTCCTTCAAAGCCCATAGAGTCCTCAAAAATTCCTACATGGGAGTGGGCATCTATAAAGCCCGGGAAAACAAGTTTGCCGTTAGCATCAATTATCTCGTCTGCTTCCGCATCTTTTTCATTTATTGCGCCTATCTCTACTATTTTATTGTCCTGTATCAGGATGTCTGCATTTTCTAATATTCCAGCTTCTGACATCGTATAGATTTTTGCATTTTTGATTATTCTCCTCATAAATTTCTGTTTATGTGATTATGGTATTTTATATTATGCAAATTAATATAATTATTAAGTAATATCTAACGCTAAAAATCTTTGAAAATTAAGAATATAAATTTACATTAAGTTCTCTGATTCCTTTCTACATAACTTAATGACTAAAAATATTATGTAGTTCCCCACTTCATAGTTCACAGTAGATTTTCCTTTTAGGATTTTTACTATAATGGAATTTTAAAGAAAATTTGGAATATAATGAATGAAACTCATTATGTGGAAACAAAAAACAGAGTACTAATATATGCATGTTCTTCTTCTGAGTAATCTATAACCCAGAAAAGTTTAACGAACGACCAATTCAGGGTAAATTAAAAGGTTTTATATAATCTGATTATGTGAACTTATAAATAAAATTAATGAATATGCTGTTAGACGATTGGCGTTTTTTTAGATAAGCATAGGAGACCTTATGACCGAATCCTTGCAGAAGAGAGAACAAGGGTATCAATGGACTGGAAGTGAATATCACTTCATTTCCGAAAAAGAAAAGGATAGAGGATATGTAAGGTATAGGAACAAGGATTTTGGTATATTTTGTCTCGATCCTTCCCCTTATATGCATAACCCTTATCCTGACCTATATGTGGTTAAAGGTTGTTCTTTTCCTCCAGAAAAGCAGTTAATTGATATTACTGTTCGAGAAACAGGGGAAATAATGGATGTTAGTCCTGAGGGGTATCCTATCAAAATTCCTCTCAATTATGTTCTGGACTGGAAAATAGGAAACCCTAAAAAGATGAAAAAAACTAATCTAGTTGTTGTTGATGAATTTCTTGATTTCCTTTCAACTCCAATTAAACCCTCTTATTTTAACATTGAAGACTTGGAATACTGTCTGGGCATGTATGCTGTTTCCTCTCCACAATTTGTGGACTTCGAACCAGGAGGAATCAATGCTGTGGTTCTTAGGGGAGATGGAGATATAAATCAAAGCTGGTGGAATTTCAGAAATATAATGAAAGTAATCCCTGATTTCTTAAAAAATCCTACTTCTACAAATTTTTATGCTCATCTCGAATCAAAAAAGAAACCTAAACTTTTAGATAATTCCGAGATAAGTTTGTCTTATAAAAACATCAAAGATGTTCCTGTGCAAATTCCCCTGCCGTTTAAAGTGGAATTTAAAAATTTCTTTTCTTATAAGGACTATATGGAACAGTACAGGCCGATGGCAACAGCGTATATGATGGATGCTCTACTGTATCAACCTTTTATTCCTCCTAAATATGAAAAAAGAATCGAAGAGTCAATGTATTATGTTGTTGATTTCATTCTTGATAGAGAAGAAACCCCATGTTTCTTGGATTTAGGCTCTGTAGTACCTAAAATGGCGACAGCTTTTGCTAGGCTCAAGTACAAAAAAGTTGCGACCATTAAGGATCTGGATGAAGGAAAAAATTTCTGGGCTAATTCTCTTTCTCAATCTAAAGCAGACTCTAAGGAGAACATTGACAAAATATACACTATCAAAGAAAAAGAAGAAATTCTGTTTTCTGAAATAAATGAATTAAATTTAACTGGAATAAAGGTTACATATGAATTACTAAAAGAGAAAACAAAACTTTTAAAGCCTAATTTTAAAAAGGCTTTTAATAAGCTAAGAGCTTGCGGTTATATTTATACAAAACCGGATAAAACAATAGGAATCATTGAACATTAAAGAATAAATTCCGATTCTCATCTTTATTAAATAATTATCATTGCGAGGAAATGAAAGGTAGTCAGGAGAGACCGAAGCTAGAAAAAAATAAACCAATACTTAGAGCCTATCCGAAAAGTCATCAATGCATGTTGAAAAGTAATAATAGGTCTATAATCTCAGAGTACCCGTTCCGGTTTTGCATATTGCATATTGCAAAAGCTACAGTAGGTAATCACTTTTCGGATAGGCTCTTAGTACATATTTCTGGCCTTTGACATCTATTTATTAGAGGCTGTCTTAAAATTCAAAACATCTCTACATTTGGATAATAGGGATTGTTAATTTTAAGCTCAAGCCATAAATTTATTATATTGCACTTACTTGCTTGAGACCTAAAATCAAATACATCAAACATCATGGTTAAAATTTACACTTTAGATGTTTAATGGTTTAATTCTACGGTTTTTCAGTGAAAATGTGTAAGTTCGATCAAAGTTGTGGAATAAATTTAATTTTAAGACACGCTCTAATACATTTTCAATGATTATGGTATATACTCCTTGCCTTGTTTCAGCAGGAATATTATCATAAATGAGAAAGTTTTTTTTCTCGATTTCCTCCCTTTGTTCGTAAAGGTCATCACGAATCATCAACAAATCTCCATTTATAGAAAAATTTCAACTATCTTTAACTTTAATGAACGCTGAGTTTTGCATTATGATTTTTTTATAAGCCTTCACCTTTTTAGTGATAAATGTTCATATTTTCTTATAACCTTTAATGTGGACAGCTTGCTTATCACATTCCTATTTAGCTTTCCTAGTTGTTATCTTCTGTATAAAATGACAATGTTTATCTGGTCTGTTGCTAAGGACATGCAAACATTTGTACTAAAGGTAAGAAGTATGGAAATTAAGAAAGTATATGAGGGATATAAAAAACTTAAGGTTCCTTCTTTGTCAGAAATTCATGAGAGGGCGAGCCAACACTCAAAAACAAGCTTAGTTTTTATTATACTTTTTGTTGTACTTTTGATTTTAGCACTTCAGTGTATTCCTCATTATCAAATAGAACAATTTAATATCACGAACCAGAAAGATTTAGCTGATGCTGAAAACAATTATCGTGCTACTTTGGCTCAGATATTTGGTGGCGTTGCTATTGCTGTTGGTATTTATTATACATGGCGTAGAATCACGATAGCTGAGGAAGATCTAAAAGCTACTCAGGAGAACCTTAAAGTCACACAGGAAAACTTGAAGGTATCTCAAGAAGGACAAATTACTGAACGCTTCACTAGAGCTATCGAACAATTAGGTGCTATTGATCATTTAGGAAATCCAGCAATTGAGATTAGGATTGGTGGAATCTACGCTCTGGAGAGAATTGCTAATGAATCTGAGAAAGATTATTGGCCAATTATGGAAATTTTTACTTCTTATATTAGAAAGAATTCAAGAGTTGAAACAACTGAGAGAAAAAAATTCGAAAATATATCGATGGACACATTATCTCCTTTAGAGATAAAAAATCAAAAAATTAGGGAATTACCTTTTGATATTTTAGCGATTATCACTGTAATTGATAGACGTAAATATTCATACGAAAATGAAGAAAATGGATCTCTTGATCTTTCTTTTACTAATCTAGAATGTGCCCAATTTCCCAGTGCTAACCTTACTATGGCCTACCTTAATGGAGCTGATCTTACTTGGGCTAACCTTAATAGATCTAAGCTTACTGGTATTATTCTTTATGATGCTAACCTCACTGGAGCTGACCTCACTGGAGCTAACCTTACTAAGGCTGACCTTTCCGAAGCTAATTTTCATAATGCTTGCCTTCGTTGGTCTAATCTTACTGAGTCTAACCTTACTTGGGCTAACCTTACTATAGCTTTACTTACTAGAGCTAACCTTAATGGAGCTAACCTTAATGGAGCTAATCTTACTGGGGCTGACCTTTCCGAAGCTAATCTTAAAGAAACTTTATTTATCGATGCTATTCTCGAAGGAGCTAACCTTGAAGAGGCTAACCTAGAAAATTCAGACTTTGAAGGAGCTATTCTCATTGGAGCCAAAAATCTAACAGTTTACCAGCTTTCAAAGGCGAAAACACTTTATGAGGCAAAATTAGACCCTGAATTAGAAGTAGAATTGAAAGCTATGTATCCTCACCTTTTTGAGGAACCAGTAGATTAACCATGACAAATTTATGAAATCAAAAGGTATAAATTATATTTTTTACAAAATATCAAGATTATTTTTTATTGCTTGTCAATGAAGAATGATAAACTTTTTTGTTGAGGGCAATATGAAGGCATTTCTATTTTTTTATTTGAATAGAATAGACCTTTTTTATATTTCTCTCTTTCTCCTTAACTTAAAGTGGTCAAAATATCTATTGCATTTTCAATATACTGTCTCGGGAAAAAAAGTATGTGTTTTAAAATCTCTAGGTAATATAATCTCATCTGCATATCTTTCAAGTTCAACAAATGGAGTTTTTCTTACTTATTTTTAAATCCCAATCTTCAGAACCATATTCTTGCACAATATTTTCTCTACGAAATGATGCTTACGAAGACAGCAAATGTTGTATATAGTTTCTTTTAAATTTTTTAGTAATTTATTGTTTTAGTATTATAGTTTATAAAAAATGATTCTAGGGTTGTTTTTAATTATGTAAAAATTGTTATCAATTTTTAGGAAATTAAATCCTAACATTAACGTTGTAGGTAAGAGCATATGTATTTAAGCTGAATGTAATGGCAAACCAGTGTATTTAATTTCTCTTGATGAAAAGCTTAATTAAGAACTAAAAGTTGCACAACTAGAATCTAAATCTGACATAAAATTAAGAATTGAAGCATTAAAAAAGAGGATTTTAAGCTTCTAAATCAAAAAAATGGGGCCACTAAGATTCAAACTCATGCCTTCCTTGTGAAGGCTGAGTAAATAATCGACGCATTATAACACATTCGAGGATCAAATGTGGATCTTTTTCTTTCTCGTTAAATGAGAAATTAAACCATCAGAATACTGTTGAACTACAGAGATTAATCCGGCTTGCGAGTTTTTGATAATATGAGTGCTGCAATAGTTAAAAATAGAATACAGAAATAACTCATATTAAACCCTGCATAAGGTATATTACTACCTGAAAATTTTTCTGGAACTGACACATTAACATATTCACATACAGTCCCATAAGTTTGAGAATACGCATTAATTTTCACAGTATACGTATTTCCAAAATAATCAGTAACTATAAAAGAGTCGGTTACTACTCCTATAGGTTTACTTACGTTATCATTAGCACCTGAAATCTTTAGAGGTACAAAGGTTTTTCCGTCACTCATAGTCCCCAAGACAAAAGTCAAGTTGCTGGATTTTGAAGAAGAATCATAATAGCTTGCATTAATGTAAGCTGCTGTATCATTTATTTGTTCATATGTACAATTTGTACTAATTACAGTCTTAATTGGAGGTATTGCACATATCTCAGATTTATCATCCGAAGGTACTGTATTGGTAGATATTGTATCCTCAGGGATTGTGATAGTATATTTATCCAGATCAGGTGTTAATTTTTTGATATACATTTGTCCTTCTGGCGTAGTTGCTACAATTTTATATGTAACTCCTTCAGTCAAATGGAAATTTACTCTGCCTTCCTTATTTGTCCAGGCACAAAAATTCGGTTTTCCATTTCCTGGGGCATTATCCGGGGTATAAACCTGGATCTCACATCCATAAATTTTCTCGTTTGAATTATTAAAAACATATATTTGTACATAGTGCGGTTCGGAATAATTCGGCATCCTGGTCATTTTTAAATTCATTTCTGTGTTTAAACCTGTCATATTTACTGGCAGTTTGGGACTGTTATGATAGCCTGGTGCCGAAGCAGCTAAACAGTATGTGTTTTCCCCTTTGCCTTCGTAGTCTATCATAAATCGGTACAAACCATCAACATCACTGATTTGTGTATCTTCCCACGTACCATTTGATAATGTTATTACAGCACTCTGAATAGGTTGACCTGTAGTTGCATCTGTTAAATATCCAAATACTCCGGAATGAAATTTCGCTGGCGCTTTGCTATTTTTACCACTTACTTTGAATAAACTTACAGGATTGCTGTACACCCACGTATTATGAATGTCATCATTCTCGTCGATTTGTGCACCGATTTTCACAGCAAATTGCCCGTTATTGATAATTGGGACATTTGCAGATGTTTGAGAAGTGTTAAGACTGTATATTATGTGAGAGGAATCGAATTTTGAGGTGCTATTATACACATCGATAGAATAACTGGTCGCATTCAAATATTTCCAGCTTACAGTTACATATCCGTTAGCAGTGGAAACTGTACTGCAATTAGTTGGAAAAGTAACAGAAGGTAAAACAGATCCATTGTAAACAGGCAGACTTCTTGTGCCCTCGGCTGGAATATATCCGCAAACATTTGTCTCCTTAGAGCTTGAATAGGAGCTGGTTACTTTATTGCCGGTTGATTTTACATTCATTCCGGTAATTCCATTATATGGAGGGCTGTTATAAAATATATTATTTGAAACAGTACCTCTACCTGAACAGGCTCCATCAGCAGGATCCTGATAAACCGTATTTAATTGAAGGGTTGAAAATATATTATTATGAACATTAAGACCTGTTACATTCCCGCCCATCACTTCTACGCCAGCATTCCCAGAACCTGTGTCAGTATAGAAGGTATTTTTATAAATCTGGACATTTTTTGTGTTGTGAACTTTAATGCAGGAATTTATAAAAGTGCCCCAGCAGTTATTAAAAACTGAAATCCCATTCCCGGCTGACCATGCATCAAAACTGTCATGTCCAGGTTTACACACCGTATTATATACCTGAACATTGTTCGTATTTTTACTACAAAAAACAAAGTCCCCCATGCTGTATTGCATTTTTAAGTCGTGAATCACCACATTTGAACAGCCAGGTAAATAGACTCCTTTTTCATAGGATCTGTATTTATTGCTCGCTGAATGCATTTTACTTAAAGATTCCCAACCTCCGTCAATTAAAAAATTTGAAATTTCAATATTAGAAGTCCCATTACAGTTAATAATATTTTGAGTTGCAAAATTAGAGCTGGGGTTATCACAATAGATTACTGTAGCCCCAATCCCGTTTCCGTTGAGGGTTACTCCGGATTTCATGGTTATGGGCGAACTTATATGAAATGTCATTGATGCAAGTTGTACAGTGTCACCTGGATCTGCTAATTCTATAGCCGCATTAATAACAGTCTGGTCACCTGAGCCTTTTGGACTAAAAGAAGTCCCTGGCCCTACATCGATAATTTCCCCAAAACAATTTGTTGAAAAAAAGCATATAAATAAAATCAAAGCAATAAAAACATTTTTAGTCTCTATACTTCCCACCATCCCTTTTTTCCCGAAAAATTTACTCAACAATATTTTCTATTCTGGCTGCCTCATTTTATATTCAAAGCTAATGACAATTTCCAAAATTGGCTATCCTTATGTAACTCAAATTTAGAATTTTATTTACGAATGTAAATAAAGTGTAAATTCTTGAATTCTATAACTTTTTAAGTCAAATATTAGAAATTTTACTGAGCAAAATTAAAATTATTTTGGGGGATAATAGGATTCAAAAATATTTAAAGATGTTTCAAAAGAAATAAAAATCTTATTGAATGCAATACATTCGTAGGTTCTTCTTAGCCTCTTTTTTGAATACAACCTATATTAATATTCAAAAAATCAAGAAATAATTAGATAAGTATTTAAGATTAGAAAAATTCTAAGATTAGATTTAAAATTCTCTATCAATTTTTCTATTAAACTTTCCATTCCTAAAATCCCTCTAGTAATATAACAATTAAGTGATATGCAGCCAAACATTATACTTAATGGAAAGGACTTTATTTAAAAAGTCAACGTTTATATATAGTTTTACGTATATTTTTTTTAATTATATTCAACCTCATATAGGAAGGAGTAGGATGGAAAAGATACATGAGAAAAGAAGCAGAAAGGATACGCTTTTTAGATTATTGGGAATAACAACAGTGTTGTTACTAACACTGGCAGCTATTGGAGGTGCAGCTCCGTTTGCATATATTACTAATTATGGAGATAACACCACCTCAGTAATTGATACAGCCACAAACAGTATTGTATCTACAATAAATGCAGGAAATCAACCCTGGGCGGCTGCAGTCAGTCCTGATGGATCAAAAGTATATATTGCGAACAATGCGAGTAATAATATTTCAGTAATTAATACAACAACTTACAATATTACAGCCAGTATAAATGTAGGAAATGAACCTGCTGGAATTGCAGTTAGTCCTGATGGAATAAGAATATACGTAACAAACAGTGGCGATAACACTACTTCTATAATTAACGCAACAAATAATACTGTCATCGCTACCATACCTGTAGGAATCGGTCCTGCTGGAGTTGCAGTTAGTCCTGACGGGTCAAAAGTATATGTGGCAAACGGAGCCTACATAGAGAACGAGACTTACAATAGTACTGTCTCAGTAATCGACACTGCAACAAATACTGTTGTATCTAACATAGTAGTAGGGAACGGTCCCATAGGTGTCGCTTTTACCCCTGATGGAACAAGAGCATACGTAACAAACGGGGCGGAAAACACTACCTCTGTAATTAATACGACAGATAATACTGTTATTGCCACGGTAAGTGTAGGAAACAGTCCCTGGGGAATTGCAATAACTCCTGACGGATCGAAGGCATATGTGGCGAATTCAGCTATACTGGTCAACTTAACTTACAATAATAGTACTGTCTCTGTAATTGATACCTCTAATAATACTGTTATTAGTACAGTACCTGTAGGAGCTTTTCCCTGGGGAGTTGCAGCCACTCCAGACGGAACAAAGGTGTATGTAACAAACGCTCTTAGTGGGGATGTTTCTGTAATTAACACGTCAACAAACAAAGTTACAACCAATATTCCTGTAGGAATGGGACCTATGACTCTAGGACAGTTTATAGGATGACCAGCAAATATAAAAAATAGTCCGTAGCTGAAGAATGCTATATTTTTTATCAGTAAAGTTTGCGTAATTAACGGATGGGTTAATGGTTACCAGGAGTAAACAATCCGAGTATTAGCAAAAAACAAGAAATAAGCCAATAGAAGTTTGTTTAAAGTAGTTGTGTTCAGAAAAAATAACAGTTTCTGCTGTTATTTTAACCTTATTTTTTTAAGATTTATATTAGTCAGATGATATAAGTTCCATTCATAAGACTGGTTTTAATTATCCATTCGATCCCTCTTTTGCTTAAATACAACTTTTGTCTGAGAAAACTAAAAGCGGTTTTGAATAAATCGTATAATTGTCCTTCATAAATGCTGAAAAGATCTTTTAAAAAGTATTACTAAGTATTTTATTCCACTGTGACGCGGATTTTTTCTAAACCTCCAACCTTTAAGCGGCCAAAATAATGTTCGAGGCGATTTCCACATTTTATCTTCCAGAAGGTGAAAAATAGAACCCAATGCGAGGCTAAGGGCGCTGGTATCTCCTATACGATAATATAAGTATAAACCTGTCAGCAAAAGGGTAAGAGAGAATAATAACGTGTGGGCTATTATCCGTCCATTTGCAATAATAGAAGGAAAAATAACCCTTCCTAAAATTTTATCTATTAAGTCTGGAAGGATTGCTCCAATAATCAAATAAGTTGGATCTACAATCATTAATTGGGGGATAAAAAGCGTAAGTCCGAAAAATACTCCGAGTGTAATACCGATATGGCCAAAGAGAAGCATTGAACATAAAAAGTATTCCAGCCATATAAATTTTTATATTCTGAAAATAATATAATTTATAAAATCGAATCTAAAAATTTTAAATTTGTATTCCTATTCTTATTCGTATTATATGTCTTTTTAAAATTTGCCAACTTATGTGAGTATATACAATTTATCCTTACAATGTGTCCTGATTTCTAATTACCTGAAATAATTTTAAGAAAGATCAAATTTATATTTTATTTGGCCCTGATATTCATGAAATTCTATTCATCAAATTCATAAGCTCGCCTCTATCAACTAAATTAATATTATTGGCTTCAGCCAACTGCTTGGCAGAATTAGTAAAATAGTTATTTGTTACTACTACGCCTTCGCTACATTTGTGAAATCCTTTTGCAGCCACAACTTCCTGTACTGCTCTATTTGAGACTTTATTTGAATACCTTTTGACCTGAACAGCTGTCCTTATTCCTTTTTTTGAAGTTAAAATCAAATCTGCACCTTGATCTCCTGATAATGGAGTCTGCTCTACAGAGTATCCTAAATTTTCAAAAATATATTTCACATACTCTTCAAATTTGTATCCGTTCATTTCATCAATTTCAGCTAAAGTGTATTTTATTGGAGATTTTTTTAATAATTTCAGTAATTCTTTTAAAGCTCTATATATTATCCATATTATAATAATCAGAGATGGAAAAACGGCTATATTATGTCCTTTTAACAAAAGGAGAATACTAATTATTAGCAAGAAGAAAAATATATTTCTCTTTTTAAACAGTTTTTTTAAAGACTTATAAAGTAAGCAGGAAATAATAAAAAGAGATAGAAAAGTACCAACTTTATTTCCAGATATAAAGAGTAAGCAACTAATAAAAAACCAGAACAATAATGGTCGTTTTTTCTTTTCTGTCCCTATATTTTCCATATATTCGACTTATAATAATATTATTATAAAAAGGTATGTTTCTTAAACAATTAGAAAGTCTTTACCCGTTACCGATTTTTAATAAGTTTCTATACTTTAAAAATACACAATTAGTATTTTGTACTTCTTTTGCATGTTATGTGAATCAAAAAAGGAAGCCTTTAAGGCTCTTAAATATAAAAGAAAAATAATAGGGTTCTTAAGGTTCAACTCACAATCTCCTCTATGTGAAGATCGTACAGAGGCGGAAAGGAAGATATTTTGCATATTAATATTGTAAGAAATATAAACGAAATAAAGTTGAAATGCATAAAAAAGAGGGTTAAACCCTTTCATCTATAATCTTACGAATAACTCTGCAAGGATTCCCAACGGCAACAACGCCAGACGGAATATCCGTTGTCACGACACTTCCTGCACCGATAACAGTATCATCTCCTGTAGTTATCCCGGGAAGTACAACAACATTACCGCCTATCCATACATTGCTGCCGATTTTAATTGGATGAGCATATTCCAGCCCTGCGTTACGACGTTCTGCATCAAGCGGATGCCCGGCTGTATAGAAGCTGCAGTTTGGAGCGATCATCACATTATCCCCAAAAATGACCTTTGCACCGTCAAGGATAATACAGTTATGATTTGCATAAAAGTTGCTGCCTATTTCGATGTTGTAGCCATAGTCACATATAAATGGCGGCTCAATAAGAAAAGATCCTCTGGTTTTGCCAAAAAGTTTCTGAATTAAAGCTGTCCTTTCCCCAATTTTTGCTGGATGAAGCTGATTGTATTCGTAACAAAGAGCTTTACAATAAGCTCTTTCCTCGATCAGCTCTTTATCATACATTGCATTATATAGTAAACCCCGAGCTGCTTTTTCTTTTTCAGTCATTTCAATCATTGTTGTTTTCCTCTTAGTGAAATGGTAAACCTGCTTATTTAGATATTTTTGAAGAAGAGTTTAAGCACGAACTTAAAGTTGCACGTTCAGAGGTAAAATAAATCTTAAACAAGAGTTGAACCACTGTATGAAAAAGGAGAAAAATAAATTATAATTATAATTTTAATTATAATTATTTTCTTTCTATATATTCTATAGATCTCTGTATTAGGAGTGTTCCATTGTTCTATCTGTTCCATTTTGAGTGAAAATCACTGGGGCCATAGTATTCAAGGAAAAGTTTTGCAAGATACTGACGGGATCTCTTGTTAGATATCGAAACTCAAACCTAAAAATGATTTCAATTTGGTTTAAATTGATTTGCTGAGTATATCGGCCAAGAGTTGTTTCAAGAGATTTTTCATTTGAAACAGCCATAGTTTCGATCAAGAAAGTGTGGGATCTACCGGAGTAGGTAATGTTTAGTTGTTTCTGAATATACTATATTTTTAAATAAGTCACTACCAATTTAGTATGAATTGGTAGTTTTTGGTAGTAATTGACATTAGAGTATTAAACATCATTTTTTACTCTTTTATTTTTTACTCCTTTATACCTGTAAATATAACTCCGACCCCTTTTTATCATTTCGATGTAACCAAGCTTTGCAAGATATCGCATATCATTCCTTGCTGTATCGTAAGCCACATTGTATTTGCTTTTGATTTCGGTTATGGAGACGTATCTGTCAGGTTCTTTAAGCAGACTTTTGAGAATATCTGCCTGCCTGAGGTTCAAATTCTCAGAAGTTTCGATGATCTGCATAATCTCATGCTGCTCATGTTTTTTGAAAGCTATATAATTTTCAAAATCTTCAAGTGCCTTTTCTATCGCTGAAAGGTTATAGTTTATGAAATATGTGAGGTCATTGTAATCGGTTTCAGAGAAAAGATAAGCTTTTGCATATTTTGTTTTGGAGTGCAGCAGTATCCTGGATATCGGCATATACTCAAAGAGCCAGTAACCACGGCTGAGCACATACCAATAGAATATGGACCTTGCACATCGTCCATTGCCATCGGTAAATGGATGAATGTAGCCTATTAGGAAATGTAGGATGATTCCCTTAATTAGCGGATGGATGAAATCATCTTCGTCAGTGCTGGCAAATTTGCAGAATTCCTTCATGAGATCAGGAATCTTCCTATAATCAGGCGGAGTGTGATATACTATACTCACATCATGAGGATTAGCCACAACAATTTCATTGTTGTTCCTGAAGCGTCCCTCATCTTCTGCTTCTTCAAGAGTATCCCGGACAATTTCCCTGTGAATCTGAAGCAGCGTTTCCACATCAATAGATTTATTCCTCATTTCAGCTATCATCTGCATAGTGTGATAACCGTTGAGGATCATTTTCTCGGAGTAATCCTTCGGCTTGCTTTTATGGCGAAGCATCTTCTTTGCTGTTTCTCTTGTAGTAGCTGCACCCTCAAGCTGGCTGGAAGCTATGGCCTCCTCCATGAGAGAGTTAACAATATACCGCTTCCTCTCCGCAGCACTCACTCCTCCAGGTCCACTTTCAAGATTTCCAGCACCCTTTGTATCCAGCAGATGCAACCTTCGCAATGTTTCTCCGGTCAGAACATATTGAAATGTCCATTCTCCGAAATCCAACATCTTTGCCTGAAGCATCCTTGCACTTTTTAACAGAACCCACATCTTCTCAGCTTCTATCGGCAACTCTCGATACCTAAGTTCGTCCCAGTGCAAATAATCTCGGTTGTATTTAGTAATAAATTCCTTTATATTCTGATTAGCTATCATGGATAGTATCTCAGGTTCATTTTTGATAATTTCCCGAATATCAGGTGCCGTCTGTGGAATCTTCATAGCTACCAATTCGTTACTTTTTGGTAGATATTGGTAGTTATTGGGATAAAAAAGTTATTACCAATTTGTAAAATATTGGTAGTAATTGGTAGTTACTAATTGACCTGGATTTGTCTAGCCATTAGTTTTGGGATAGGGGAATCTTTAAGAGTGTGTCTCAAAATTCGATTGATGTTGCAATGGTGATAATTACTAATTTGTACTGAAAAACGGTAGCATTCAAATGTTAAATGTCTAAAGTATAAATTCCAACTATGATGTTTAATGCATTTGATTTAATACATAGAGCGAGTAAGCATAATTTCATAAATTTACAATCTAAATTAAGAATCAACAATGTTTAGCTGCCGTGCATACTTTCAAAAAGTCTGGGAAAAATACGATTAGTTTGACTGTGACAAATGGTGCAGGGAGCATTACAGTTACGAAAAAAAATTATATTACAGTAAAATAAAGGGTTTAAACCTTTTCTCTTTTTATTAAAATAGTACAATGTACAATTTTTATTATTTAGGACCTGCTTTGAATACTCTATTAATGTAAGGATATTATAAATATGTCAGACAAGTTAGACTAAATATTGCACGAAGAGCCATAATCAATAGACAAACTCAAAGAAAACCAGAATCCAGCAAAAGAATGAATCTCAATTTGCTTGAGAAGCTTAAAAACAAAAATATACACTAATTAAATTGTAACAGTTATTTATTTTCATAAATTAAAAAGGATAAATAATAATAAGATATATAAAATAAATTATATTAATCTCAAATTTATAATTTTTCATTTTCATCCTTTAACTATAATAAGTATTCTAAAAAATAGATAAAGTAAAAATAATATGTATATTGCCTATTCCGGACATCCTTGAAACATAATTACTAATAGATAAAATTAATATAAAATCTTATTAACTGTTTCTTTTAGTTGTTTAAATAGAAAATAAAATTAGATTTTTTTACTTCTTCTATTTTCCAAAATTGAGTAGAAATATTCATAAATTAGATATCAGGTTTTTTTCATAATTAATATTTGTTATAATTTAATTTGCTAATTAATTTTATATTGACCCTCTTTCATATTAATTAACTATCTATAATAAATTCATAAGTACTTAGTTAAATAAATTTATTATTTATTCTGAATATAAGTATTAATTTGTATATATTAAAAATGAGATATGTGTTTTTTCAAAGTAAGGAGGGAGAGTATGAAAAATAAATTCTTCACGGGGGAGATAAAGTGAAGAGTAAAACTCTATTTATAGTTTTTATTTTGATATTCCTCATGGGAGTACTGCCTACAGTATCGGCAAGAGATATTATAGTGGGCAACGAAAGTGGATCAAGTTCTACAATACAGGAGGCCGTAGATGGTGCAGAAGCTGGAGATGTAATTATAATAAAACCTGGAATTTATGTTGGAAACATAAATGTTTCAAAAGCAAGGCTAACAATTAAACCAGAAACTAATAACGTGTTTATTGAACCAGCAGATAGCAGTAAACCAACCATTAAATTAAGTGATTTTGGTACAAGATTATCTGGACTTAATATAATTGGTAGCGTTCACGTTAACAATATATTTTTAGACGGTAGTAAAATATTTAATGAAAACAGCGACATGAGTCAGATAACAAACAATGTTATTGGTGGTATCAGTGTTGGTTCTGAAAGTTCTGGTATTATCATATCTGGAAACAGAATTTCAGGTGGTGGTATAGATGTTTCTTGTTGTGGTGACTTCAATGAAATAAAAAATAATGTTATTTCAAATTGCTCAACAGGCATATACGTCTATGATGAAAGAAATGTACCGCCAATTCGTGATAACAAAATAAGTAATTGCGATGTAGGAATACATGTTTCTGGGTTATCTTATGATATCATAAACAATGAGATAACAAAGTGTGGTATAGGAGTAGTAGCAGGAGAAACAGGTGGTGCAACTTTAGTTGGAAACAAAATAACATACTGTACTGATTGCGGAGTTGAAGCAACCGGATTTTTAGGTACCAACTATAATAACTACTTCAATAACACAGTAAATATAAAGTTTGGAGATTATGAAAACACATATTCTTGGAACACTACACTTATTGCAGGTACAAACATTATAGGTGGATCATATACTGGTGGTAACTATTGGGCGAAGCCGGATGGAACTGGGTTCTCTCAGACTGCTATTGATGCAAATAGAGATGGTATTGCAGATTCAACTTATGCAATATCTGAAAAGAACTATGACTACCTACCACTTGTAGTTAAGTATAACTCATTATCACCCACTGCTGACTTCACAGCCAATGTAACTTCTGGCACTCCACCGCTTAAAGTGCAGTTTACTAGCACTACAACTGGCAATCCAACTAACTACTACTGGGTATTTGAGCCATCTAATAGTAGTGATTGGAACTCACTCCATGCAGTTACTGCAGTGCATACATTTAAAAATCCAGGAGCTTATACAATCAGTTTGACAGTTGGAAATGCTGCAGGCAATAATACAATAGTAAAGCCAAATTACATAACCGTTACAGATCCAAAGCTTCCAATTGCAAATTTTAGTAGTAATACTACAAGCGATTATGCACCACTTTCAGTCCAGTTCACTGATTTTTCGAAGAATGCAACATGGAGGACCTGGTACTTTGGAGATGGAGCCCGCTCAAACGAACAAAATCCAGTCCATGTTTACGCCACAGAAGGGAACTACAATGTATACTTCTCAGCAAGTAATGAAAACGGAACTGCTTCAAAATCTGCAACAATAACCGTTCAGAAAGCAGGAAGTTCCGGAGGGAACTCTGGAAGTGGTTCAGGAGGCAGTGGAGGAAGCAGCCATAAGAGCAGTGGAAGCAGCAAGAGTGGCGGTGGAGGCGGAGCAGGTGGTTCCCCTGAACCTCAGAGCAACGTTGCAGTAAAAGAGCTTTCCCAGGCGTATGTCTCAAGCGGAAAACCTGTTAAATTCGACTTTACAAAGAATGCAACCTGTGTTGTATCTGTGACCTTTGATTCAAAGAAGAGCTTTGGAAAAACAACAACAATTGCTGAACAGCTCAAAGGAAAATCAACCCTGGTTTCTGAACTTCCAGAAGGTCTGACCTATAAATCCTTTAATGTCTGGGTTGGAAATGGAGGAGTTGCAACTCTAAAGAATATAGAAAATGGAGTTGTATGTATAAGGGTTAATAAGGCCTGGATAAAAGATAAAAAAATAGCCCCGGATTCGATCGTCCTTAATAGATATGCAAACAAAAAATGGGAACAGCTTCTAACAACATTATTAAATGAAGATGAAAAATACCTTTATTTCATAGCACAAACCCCTGAATTCGGCTCTTTTGTAATTACAGGAAAAGAGATCTTAAATGAAGTTGAAAATAAATTAGAATCAAATGAAGAAGCTACGACAAAAATACAATCTGAATTAGAGACTGAGACAATTAATTGCAAAAATACAGGCAATAAAGAATCACAACTAGAACAGAAAGAAAAGCTGAGTATGCCATGCTTTGAAATAAGTTATGGAACAGCAGGCTTGCTTATAGTATTCCTGTATAAAAAAGTAATAAGGAAGTAACTGAATTTATAGGTGATAAATAGCAGCTGAGAGATGTTATATATGTTTTTTGTTTTTCAGCTGCACCTTAAATTTTTGGTAATTATGCCTAAGAATTGAAGTGAATAAAATACCTTCTGTTGTATTTACCTCTGAAATTAGCATATAAACAAGATTTAATACCGTTTATTTCAAGTCCTTGTACCTATAAATCATGATCTTGTTGATATAAGAGGATCATTTTTGTTTTATGCTCGTACAAATAATCGCTCAACTTTCTTTGCACCTAATTTCAACTAACCTGATAATGATGTTGAAATTTGAATTAAAATCCATAATTTTTTAAAGTTTGTATAGAATATTTTAATAACCAGGTATAAATGGAAAATTATATTTTTTTGTCATATCATTAATAGTAAAAAAAATTCATAAAGATTAATCTTATTAATTATAAATTTTTTAAGTCGTTATGTTTTAACTAAAGTTTTTATCTATTGTGTAGATACATATTTGTAAATTCGTTTACACTAGCATATTTGTATTTGAGTTTTCTAGCAGATTCAATATTTCCTTATTTTCATTTTATTTTTTATTATCTTAAGACCTACAAAAGATAGAATAAGTTAGTTGAATGAAGTAAAATTCAGCGGGAACTCAAAGTTGTATACCCCCAAGTAAAATCTAACCTTGAAGCAAGAATAGAAGCATTAGAAAAGAAAGTTTATAAAGACTCTAAATCCGAAAACAAGGATAATAAAAGTGATGGGCCCGCTGAGATTCGAACTCAGGACCTCCGCCGTGTGAAGGCGACGTCATAACCGTCTAGACCACGAGCCCATAGTATATAAATTGCAATCAAAATTAACAAGGGTAAGCAACCATAAAATATATCTTCTTATGTATAAGCTTATCGCTTGCTATTTTAATAAAGTTTTTCTAAAATCATGTTTTCCAGGCTTGTTCTAAAATTAATTATTTATTCGTTTTCCTCACACTGATTTTAAATTTTCAAGTCTTTTGTATCTCCAGTAATATTTCTTAACTATTATTTTTACAGGCATTTTTAATTTCTTAGATACACAGAAACAATAAAATAAATAAGTAATAAATGTGAATGATATACAAATTAGAACCAATTTTATTGCAGGTCTGAAATGATAGAAATCCTCAAAATAATGTTTTGCATTCCCTTCCTTCTGTACTCCTGTTATTCGGATCTAAAATCCCGCAGGGTTTCAAATAAAGTTTGGAAGTACATGCTCATATCAGGTTCGATATTTGTATTCTATGAAATTTTTACAGAAGGAATCCCTTATCTTAAAGCTCTGTTATTATCCGGAATTCTTGTTTCCGTTACAATTTACATCCTGTTTCAGCTTGGAGCTTTCGGAGGAGGGGATGCAAAAGGATTAATGGTACTTTCAGTTCTTTTCCCTCTTTATCCGGTTTTCAACTTTTCCGGAGAAATCTTTCCTTTGCTTGGGCTTCCAATAATTGGGATTTTTACTTTTTCAGTTCTGGAAAATGCTCTTCTCCTGACAACGCTTGTTCCAATTGGAATGTTCTGCTATAATCTCCTGCATTTCTCGCCTGAAATGATAAAAAAACCTCATTATATGTTTATTGGATACAGGACCGAAATCAGTTCATTAAAACACAAAAAATATCTGGGATTGCTTGAAAAATTCGAGCTTGATGAGACAGGAAGCCTCAAAAGAAGGTTCTCAAGAGCAGGTCTTAATTTTGATGCGAATGAAAAATCCGAGCTTGAAGAATATCTGAAAAAGGGCCTGATTGGAAAAGATGTCTGGGTAACTCCTGGGCTTCCTTTTATGATTTCAATTACAGGGGGCTTTATTACTGCAATTATATTCGGGGATCTGATTTTTTATTTTGTCATGCGTATTTTTGTGAGCTGATTACAGGATAAAATTACAAACTGGTTTTAATAATTTAACTGAAAACAAATATCTTTTTGAAAACAGAGACTTTTATTTGAATTTAAAATCCTCCAATACTTCAGCCTTTTTCAAAATATTTCAGTTGATGCACGGGTTTCATGCGATATACGAGATTTATACGATACAGTGGTTACAAAAGATCTATCTGTCTTTTATGTTCTACTGGATCTACGGGTTTTAATGGATCATAGCCTATACCCGCTTGAGGGGATCCACAGGTTCCAGGGGATTCAGAAGCTTTAAACGATTTAGAGGTTTCAATCGTTTCAAAGGTTTCAAATGTTTTACAGGTTCCAGTGGTTGCATACATTCCATAGGTTTCAAAAGATCTAGAGGATCTATAGGAATTAGTGGATTTACAGGATCCAGTAGTTTTACTGGATAAATTAGTGTCCAGCAGCTTGTGATTTTTTATCTGATTCCTTTCATCTGATCTTGTCTTACTTTACCTAATCCATTATTTCTTCTGTACGACAAGCAGCCCGTAAAGAATAGTTCCTGCGATTGGGGGATTTTCAGGAGTGCCTTTTGCAATTCTTTCTTCTGGATAGCCAAGGTCTTCGCAGGTGTAAAGCTCAGCTTCTATACCTAGTTCTTTCAGAATTTCTGCAACCTCAAGGGAGCCGAATTTTTCTTCAGGAAGCAGAAAAATATTTCTTCCATTCTTTAATTCCCTGATAATTTCGGCTTTTGCAGGCTCAAAGTCCCTGCCATGGGCTGTAATTGCGCAGAGGTTGGTTAAATTTACCTTTGTACGGGCACAGGCTACCTGCATTGAAGAAATTCCCGGAATTACGGTATCATTTTCTCCTGCAAACTTTCCAAGCCCTGAAAACATAGGGTCTCCTGTAGATAAGACGACAGCATCTGCAGGCAGGAGATGGAGAGATTTATAGTCTTTAATCGGCTTTGCTTCGCATGTAATGTAAGGCTTTGCAAGTTCAAGGGCTCTGCCTGCGCCATAAACCACTGAAGCCTTTTTAATTGCTTTAATTCCTTCTTCTGTGAGCATGCCAGGCCCAACACCAACTCCTACCACTATCATAATTTTGCGTCCTCTAGTTTCGTTTAAAATGTTCAGATTAAGATGCCTCGATTAAAATTAGGGCTAATTATTAAAATCCTCGAATCTTTAATTATGTGACTCTTATTCCTTATTTTTGCTGTCCATTAAGACAGATCCGTCCCTGTCAATCACTACGATTCTTGCGCCTTTTCCTTTTTCAATTGCCATTTCAAAGGCTTCTTTCAGGCGTTCATGTTCAGGAGCCTTTTCAAGCATTTCAACTACTGTAGCATAGCCACTGCCTTCAAGCATTTCAGGATTTCCCCATTTCAGGACAAGGCCTGGAAGTCCGCAAATAACGACATCTCCTGATGCGGATTCAAGCCCTTCTGAGATCCTGCTTCCGACCATAACTATAGTATAATCCGGGAAAAGCATGTGGGAATAACGCATTCCTATTCGGCCGGTGGTCAAAACTACTTTATCCGTGCAGCGAATAAGGTCTCCTTTCATCTCCCCAAGGTGGTCGTTCCAGGGTTCAACAAAACCAGTGCTTCCAAGCACGGAAATTCCGCCTTCTACGCCTATCCTGCTGTTTAAGGTTTCCTTTCCGATTCTTTCTCCTTCAGGAATAGAAATTGTAACTTCTGCCCCTTTCAGACCAAGTTCTTCTACAGCCTCTTTTACTGCGGCTTTTATCTGGGCCATAGGGTTTGGGTTAATTGCTGGCTGGCCTTTTGAAACCTGAAGCCCGTCTCGTTTTACAATCCCTATGCCTTTGCCTCCGAAAATTCGGATTTCTTCGGCTTCTCTGGCTTCACCTACAAATTCAAGGCCCCGGGTAATATCCGATTCGTGGTCATTAGGGATCTTTTTTACAACAGCACGGCCTGGGGAAGATTCACTTACATCCAGATAGGCTCTCAAGCCTGCAGGGGTTGGCACGCATACTTTATCAATTGTTTTCTTAAGCGAAAGCACGGCTGCTTTTGCAGCAGCACTGGCTGTGGTTCCTGTAGTATACCCTCTTTTGAGAACAGATCCGTCACTCAGAACCACAATCATCCCTGATGCTACTTTTTTTTCAAGCTCTTCCCTGGGCAGCCCTGTCCGGGAAATCCATTCTTCAGGGATCTTGAAATTGTTAACAGGATCTAGCATGGAACAATACTCGGAGGTTTTTTATTATAAATCTATCTCAATAAAGCAAGAAGACTCCTTTCTTGAAGCATAAACAAAACGAAAGAGTAGTTTAGTGTTGTGAAAATAATAGAAAAAACAGGTAAAATTATACTGAATCCAAAAATGAGCTTTAAAAACAATCTAAGAAAAAAATGACGTTAAAAATTATGTTAAAAATTCTGAAAATATACAAATTAAGACCTAAAAACCTCGTAGTTAAATTATTAGTTATATTGAATTGGTTCAATAATTAGTTATTGAAAAATACTAAATTAAATAAATCATAAAAAAGAAATCATAGAGATATTAAGAAAATTCAAAGAGAATTTAGAAAGATTCAGAGAAATTCAGAGAAATTCAGGCAAATCCAGAATAATTAAAGAACATTTATAGAGTAAGCTTATAGCCCATAAAGCAAATTTCAAAGTAAGAAATTGAAAGCATAGCAGAAAAAACAAAGTAGAATTTTGATTTTCAAAATTCAAATTCCTAAAATTAGAAAAGTAGGCATCATTCCATTTTGGGGTCTTTTTTGTGGGAATTGGGGTTTTTTATTTCTGGAATGTTGGGGGTAACGTTTTTTAATTGGGGTGTGGGGGTATTTGGGGTCGATATATAAAAAATAGCTTTGTGGAATGATGCCATTTTAGATGTCAGTATTTTTCTGACATTTACTTTACATCATAGTTATGATATATAAATATATAGGAAAACAAGAACTATTTTCCAATATAGAATATATTGATCTATTTGATTCCTGTACCCGTATATTCTCTATATACCTTATTTCTAAAATGAATTTATTGTGAATTTTAATTAGTATCTGAAATTTTTTTATTCTTTATTTTAAGATGAATTTAAATAATTCACATATTTGTGAATTTATTAAGGAGATTTATTAAAGAAATATCATAGCTGGATATTTAAATAAAAAGTGCAGCTTTTGAAACTGGTAATAAAGCTGGCATTAAAAAGGCATATGAAGATATAGGTATGCAGAAAATATTATGCTTGTTATAAAGGCGATCTATATTCTTATTCATTCTGTTCTTCCAAACATACGGTCTAAATCCGCTCTGGTAAATGCAAGTACAGTAGGCCTGCCGTGTGGACAGGAATAAGGAGCCTGAGCCATTTTTAACTGTTCTACTAATTCTTCGATTTGCCTCTGGCTGAAAGCCGCTCCGCCTTTAATTGCAGCTCTGCAGGCCAGGATTTTACTGACTTTTTCGGAAATTCCTGTATCTTTTTTGACTTTTCCTGAAATTAAAAGATCCGAGATTATATCATGGATAACTTCCGTATTTTCAAGCCGCCCAAAGATTTCAGGCACAAAGGTAACAACATATGTGTTATCCCCGAATTCTGAGATTCCGAAACCGTATTCCTCAAGATAAGGGATATATTCTTCCATAAGCACCTTTTCTTTTGGAGTAAGGTCTATAGTTACAGGACTTATTAGCTCCTGTACTCTGGACTTTTTAATTCTTAAAATCTGTTCATATAGAATTCTTTCATGAGCGGCATGCTGATCGATAATTATAAGGTCTTCTCCCTTTTCCGCAAGGATATATACCTTGGAAACCTGTCCAATAATCCGCAGGTCTTCAAGAAGGTCTGTATTTGTTTTTTGTTTCGGCTTCTGGGTTTCTTTTTGATTTTCTTGCCTTTCCTGCAGGTTTATCCTTCTTTCTTCAACACTTACCTGCGTATTCTTTATATCCTCCCCTATTTGTGCTTCTTTTCCAATTCCTGTCCTTTCTGCTGTTTGGAGGCCTTTTTCTACTTCTTTTTCTGTTATTCCGGTAAAACCTAAAAGCCTTTCAGATTTTTTAAGTTTTCTTTCGGTGTCTTTTACCGGATAAGTAAAAGTTTCAGCTTTATTTCGCAGAATTTCACTGCTTTCAGAAACCTTTGGTTTTCCAGTTCCTTCTAATCCTGCACTTCTGTTTTCCTGAGGTAAGATCTCTTTTTTAAGTTGTTCTCTCTGAAAAGCTGCCTGGGCTTCTAATAACTGCAACTCTCCTGAAGGCGCAGAGGGCTGAAAGGTTTTCTGGGAAAGCCGGTTTCCTTTATCTTTCATATCGGGCACAAGAGTATTTTCCGAAAGTACTTTTTCAACAGCAGCTATGATTGCGGCTTCAAGCTCTTTTTCCCTGCTGAACCTGACTTCAGCTTTCCTGGGATGCACATTTACGTCTATTTCTCTTGGATCAAGTGTAAGGGAAAGTACAGCCACAGGGTAACGTTCTTTTGGGATTTTTGTATAATATCCATCCCTTACAGCTTTATTGATAAGCTTTGAAGTTACAGGCCTGGTATTTACGAAAAAGTAAAGCTGGTCTCCCTCTCCTCTTGTTTTTTCGGGTTTTGAAATATAGCCTTTAATTTCAAATTCTTCTGTTCTGTATTCAAGAGGCAGCATTAAACGTGCAGTTTCAGGCCCAAGCAGATTTACAATACTGTTAAAGGATTCCTGAGAACCCATATTCCTTATAACAGGTTTTCCTTCGCTAAGCAGGGTAAATGAAATTTGGGGATTTGCAAGAGCCAGCCTCATAACTGTATCTGCAATATGAGCAAGCTCGGTCCGGTCGCTTTTTAAATATTTACGTCTTGCAGGGGTATTATAAAAAAGATCCTTTACATGTACAGATGTTCCAGGAGCAGTCCCTGCATCCGAAGTTTCAAGCACTTTTCCCCCGTGAACTACAATTTTAGTCCCTGTGATTTCTTCAGGAGGACGGGTAAGGATTTCCACTTTTGCAACAGCAGTAATTGAAGCCAGGGCCTCTCCTCTAAACCCCATAGTAGAAACGGTGTCAAGGTCTTCTATTTGAGTAAGTTTGCTTGTTGCATGTTTTTTGTATGCGAGAAGAGCATCTTCCCTGGTCATCCCGGACCCGTTATCCCTGACAAGAATGGAATTCTTTCCGCCTTTTTCAACCTCAATCCGAATATCTGTAGCACCTGCATCAATTGAGTTGTCCACAAGTTCTTTTACTACAGAGGCTGGCCTTTCTATTACTTCCCCGGCTGCGATTTTATTTATAGTATCCTTATCAAGGATATGAATTTTATTCCTCTGAGGGGTTTCTTGCATTTTTCCCTGAACTTTTTCCTTTCCTTTTTCCTTATTTTCTTCCATCCTGCTTTACCCCGTCCCAACTAGAAAAATCGAAATTTCAGGTATCTTGTAATTTTGTAATTTTCGATATATTTTGTAATTCTTAATTTTTATTTCACAATTTTTATTTTCAAGTCTGCAATTTATTTGTTAATTAAGGATTGTGATTTATTAGTTTTATTGCTGGTATTTTTCTAGTATTTGCTGATATTTAGGAGTGTTCCAGATATTTACTATCTTATCTTGATTTTTTATCTTATTCTTATCTTATTTTTATTTCAGTATTAATCTAAATTTTATCTTTATTTTATTGGCCTGTATTATCTTCATGTACAGATTTATTATTCTGCTAATGCTTACTTCCTGAGACTTTGGACCTTATTAAAGGTTTTTAACGTTTTTGTATTACATTATATTGTATTGTATTTTCGCAGCCTTTTTTCCCTTAATTTTCAAGAAGTCTTTTCAGCTCGTGAAGTTTATTTAGAGCTTCCAATGGGGTCATTTCATCTACATTCATGCTCTTCAAGGCCGTTTCTACAGGGCTTGGCGGATTTGTTTTTTCTGAATTTCCTTTACTGGAGCCTGGATCAAAAAGCATCATCTGTGTATATCGGGCTGCAGACCTGCTTCTTTTCCTTCTTCCATTTTCCCCATTCCCATCTTCCTCTGCTTCTTCAAGCACATTTTCCCTTTCAAGTTCTTTAAGAATCTCATTAGCCCTTTCTATTACTTTTCCAGGAACACCTGCAAGCTGTGCAACATGAATCCCATAACTTCTGTCAGTTGCTCCTGGCACTATTTTCCTCAGGAATACTAGTTCGTGGCCTTCTTCTTTTACTGCAATATGATAATTTTTAACCCTTTTCAGTTTCTCTTCCAGAGCTGTAAGCTGGTGATAATGAGTTGCAAAAAGCGCCCTTACCCCTTTTCCCCTGTTATGCAGGAACTCTACAACAGCTTTTGCAATACTGTACCCGTCATAAGTGCTCGTTCCCCTGCCGATCTCATCGAGTAGTATAAGACTTTTCGGGCTTGCATTGTTCAGGATATTTGCAAGCTCAACCATTTCCACCATAAAAGTACTCTGCCCGCTTGCAAGGTCATCAAAAGCGCCTATTCTTGTAAAGACCTGATCAATAACCCCTATTGAAGCATATGAAGCCGGAACAAAAGAACCTGTCTGGGCCATGACAGCTATAAGGGCTGTCTGCCGCATATAAGTTGATTTTCCTGCCATATTAGGGCCTGTAACCAGTAAAAACTGGTTTTCCTTGCAGTCCATTTCGGTATCGTTAGGAACAAATCCTCCCGATACAGTATTCTCAACAACAGGATGTCTTCCGTCCCGGATAAGAATTTTACAGTCATCAGTAAGCTCTGGCCTGCAGTAATTATTATTTCCGGCTGCTTCGGCAAACCCTGTAAGGACATCAAGAATTCCTATTCTCTCAGCGGTTTCCTGAAGTTCTTTTGAATGGGCTGAAAGAGCCCGAGTGATTTCCGTAAAGATTTCATATTCGAGAGCCATTGCTTTATCGTTTGCTGTCAGGATAAGGCTCTCTTTTTCTTTAAGCTCAGGAGTAAAAAAGCGTTCTGCATTAACCATCGTCTGTTTTCGGATATAATCCTCAGGCACCTGACTGCTGTTTGCATTTGTTACTTCAATATAATATCCAAAGACTTTGTTATAGCCTACTTTCAGGGACTTTATACCGCTTCTTTCTCTTTCTTTCTGCTGGAAATTTGCAATCCACTGCTTGCTGTTGCTGGCAATATCCCTGAGCTCGTCAAGTTCTGCACTATGTCCTGACTTTATCATTCCACCTTCCCTTACTGAAAGAGGAGGCTCTTCAACTATTGCTTTTTCTATCATTTCTGCCAGATTTTCAAGCTCGGAAAAAGCTGTAAGCCCTTCTGCAATCTCTTTTAATAGTTTAGATTCCGCATTTTCTATAAGGGAATCTCTGAATAACGGAACTGCATCCAGAGACCTTTTCAAAGCTACAAGGTCCCTTGCATTGGCATTTCCATATACTATACGGCCTACAAGCCGTTCGATGTCCTTTATCTCGGATAGCCAGTTTCGAATATCGTAGCGGAGTAAGGGAATTGCTCCCAGTTCTTCTACAGCATCAAGCCTCTGATTGATTTTTTCTACGGAAAGCAGGGGTTTTAAAAGCCATTTTTTCAGGGTCCGGCTCCCCATTGGGGTTTTGGTATAATTTAAAGTGCGGTAAAGAGAGTTCTCATCTCCTTCGTCCCTTACATTTTTTATGATTTCAAGATTTCTAAGGGTAATCGAGTCCAGAATCATAAATTCGGAGTTTGAATAAGTCCGTAGTGTATTGATATGTGTAAGGTCCCGCATTTGTGTGGTCTGCGCATATTCAAGAGCAGCCCAGGCTGAATATACTGAAAAATCCAGGTGTTCGCAGCCCATCCCTTCAAGAGTTGTGACCCTGAAATGAGATTTTAGTTTTTCTCCGGCTTCTTTTATGCCTGAAACTTCAGGAGCAAATTCCTGTACAAGGGTCTGGGATTTAAGGCAGGCTATAAGATCGGGATTTCCATGCAGGGAAGGAGGTAGAATGCATTCTGCAGGCCGCATACGGGCAATTTCACTTAAAAGTTTTTCAAAATTTTCTGTATCTCTAAATTGGGTTGTAAGAAATTCCCCTGTTGAGATATCCAGGAAAGAAACCCCTATTTCAATTTCTTTTTCTTTGGTTTTACCGGATTTTCCTATTTCCTTTCCTGCAACTGCCATTAAATAGTTATTCGATGCATCTGAAAACATTGAAGAATCAATAGCTGTTCCAGGGGTGACTACTCTGACAACTCCTCGCTTTACAACTCCTTTCGCCTGCTTGGGGTCTTCAAGCTGCTCACAGATTGCGACTTTGTACCCTTTATTTATGAGCCTTGGAAGATAAGTATCAATAGCGTGATAAGGAATACCTGCAAGCGGCATTCTCTCCCCTGCTTTATCTTTTCCCCGCGCTGTGAGGGTAATTTCGAGCTCTTTTGCAATAACTTTTGCGTCTTCGCCAAAAGACTCATAAAAGTCTCCCATCCTGAAAAAGATGAGAGCATCAGGGTAAGCCTGTTTGACTTCATAATACTGGCGCATTGCAGGGGTCATCATTTCGGTCATTTTTTACTCACTGTGAATCTCAATTAGTTAATGTAATCTATGAAAACCAAGGTTTTTTAAGACTTAATAAAAGTCTATTTCTTCATTGTATTGCTTATGTTTTATTATGTTCAATTTAGTCTTTAGCTATTTGGGGTTCAGTTAATCAAACCTTAATACTTGGATAGGTTAATAAACTCTCGTAAAGCTCCTTGAGAAAGAAATAGCAAATAGCTAATTTTATTTTTTATTAAGTAAATTGTGAAACTTTTGAGAATTTGGAAATCTTGGGATTTTTTAAGTTCTGGGAGTTAGCCTTTAAATTTACCTTTTATTATTTCCCTGAGTGTTTAAAATATCAGATATTTTCTAAGTACTAATTCTGTAAAAGTATCCTAATTTCTATATACCAATTTTTATTAACCTGGGAATGATAAATCTTTCAAATCATAGCTACGACGCATTTAGAAATTCTACTCAGATAGCTATTTTTATTAAAATCATCCTTTTTATGTATATTAAAGAATTAAATTTATAAATCTAAAGGAGGATTTTTTTGGGTGATGAAAGGTTAATTGAAGTTTGCCCTGTTTGTGCAAATCCGGATATCTATTATGAAACGGGGGGATATACAGGGGCCGTTTACCACTGTAAAGAGTGTGGATACATAGGGGCATTTGTTATTGAGGCTAATGAAGAGATGATAGAGGAAATAAGGGAGAAATATAAGAAACAAAAGGAAAAAGATTCTTTTAATAAATGATCTCTTACTGCAAAATCATTTATCAAATAAATTTGGACTGGTAAGAAGTTCTATAAACATTCCCTAGATATTCATATTAAATAATATTATATTATTTGTACAATATTATTATACTATTTTTCATAATATTTGATATTATTACTATTATACTATTATTTTATACTATTACTTTTATTTTATATTATTATTATTATTATTATTTTACGCAATTTTTCTATATGTTTTATGTATAACTTTAATGTATATATCCCAGATTCTCAAAATTCCATCATTTAGATTAACCTTAACTATAATAATACTAATTATATATTTTTCTTGTATATGGATGTAATCCTTTAAATTTCTTTTGGAAAAGCTCTCCTCTTGTTGTTATCTTTATATAATTGAATAATAAACGATTGAATAATAATAAATCAAATAATAAATAATATAATAATGAGTAAAATAATACCTAACAGAATAATAATAAGTAAAATAATAATGAATATAATAATAAAAACATAAATTTTAGTATTATCTATAGAAAGTAGTTAAATGTTAAAAAATTTAAAAGACTTCAAACTTCCGCCTAATATTTTTTATTAATGTTACGCTCGATTTTAGAGAATGTTGACCGTCGAGGATAAAATTATAGTATATTAACTTCTTATTTTTTAAATTTTTATAGAAGCAATTTTAGAGGCAATAAATTCTGAAATCGATAAGTATACTTTTAAAAATTCGAAATTCAGAATTGAAAAAAAGTATTCAACGCTGGAATTTGCAGCTCCATTTATAGCACATATATAATCCACTTTTGTTTCTGCATCTGTTCCTTTAGCATTTCTTACGCTAAGAGTTACCGTATAATTTCCTGGTCTGGAATAGATATGTTCAGGGTTTCTCCTAGTTGAGTTATTTCCGTCTCCAAAGTTCCAGTACCAGGTTGTCGGAGAGCCATTGGTTTTATCAGTAAATTTAACTTTCAGGGGAAAACTTCCAGAGGTGGGAATGGCTGAAAATTCGGCTGAAGGAAAATTAGAACCTGCCGCGTACATATAAATATAAGAGCCCTGATTGCGTTCATCTCTCCATATAATCCTATCTGCATAAATGGCAGGACTCCCCTGATATGATTCGTCTTCAGTAATTTGAGTTTCGGCTCCTGTTGAGATATTGTACATGTAAATATCAGAGTTTGTATTTTCCCCCTGGGGCCAGTACTCCCAGACTATTTTATCTTCATAAATTGCAGGAACAAAACATTCGGACCCTGTAATTATACTGGTTTCATTAGAAGTTGAAAAATCATACATGAAGAGCTCGGAATTATTCAGGCTTCTGCTGCAGTTACGATAATCTGCCCATATTATTTTGTCGCTGTAAATTGCAGGGAATAGCT
>JBNAKO010000195.1:0-19160 GCA_049706495.1 Methanosarcina sp.
ATAGAGGCCCCCGCTTCTTTTCCTGAATTTTTGAAAAGCGATATATACTGGATTTTGTCATGCGCTATATAGTAACAGGATCGATCTTTATATACTTGCATCAGTTCTTTTAGCTCATAATCCGAGAAATCTGCAGGACTCTTTCCATGTACAGGGGATTCAACAATGACTTCATGAAAACCATATCCAGGACTATGCTGGAGTTTATATTCGAATTTAGGCTCGAATTTAGATTTAAATTTAGGTTCTTTTTTAGTTTGTAGGACAATTTTCTGGGAGTTAATTTTTTGGGGTTCCAGATGATCTGGATTTTGAGCAGGAGAAAGCGCAGGATAGAGATTTGGAAAACAGCGAAAATCCCAGTTAAGAATTCTTTTTTCAGGAGTGTCGGAATAAATTTTTCCTTCCTTATAAACTGCCGTGGCAGGCGGGGTTTTTTCCTCCGAGCCTGCACAAAATATACATTCTGAGGTTTCGCCCTCTTCAGGAGTTCTAGCTGAACTTTTAAAATCCGAAGGTCTTTTAGCTCTTTCTTCAGCAATTATGCAGTATTCAGGAAGAAAATAGTGCTTTCTGATTTCTGACATGAGGAAATTTCCCCTTTATCTTGCTTTATTCCGTCTACATGCCTTTTACATTTCCCCTTTTGTTTCTGCTTTTACTTTTTTATTTTCACTTCTTCTTATTTTATTGCTTGCAAAAACGTTCTCCGCTTATCAGTTCATAATACTGTCTGGTTGGGTTTTCCCAGTTCATATCTTTAGCAAGGAGAAAGGCTTCTCTGCATAAGAGTCTGTATTTTACCCTGTCATTTACAAAATTCCGGGTGAAATAACTGACTGTAAGGGCATAGTTAAGGACTATTTCATAATAGGAAAGATCTATATTATCCACAACTATTACCCCTCCAAGCATTTCTATAAGAGATTCTATGGTTTTTATTGCATCACTGAACCCGCAGACTCGACTAACAACGCTTGGAGTTCCTTCTTTGCCGGCTTCGAGTCCTGTAAGTAAGAAGGGATCGTAACGTGAAGGAAAAATCCCTGCACAGCAGCCTGCCATAAATTCCCCAACTTCCATTCCAAGGCCTCCGTCAGAACTTGAAAGAATCTGGGGGTAAAGGACTGCTGCAACCGAACGTTTTCCCCTAACCATTTTTGAAAAGTCCAGGCCTCTTTCTTCTATCATCTGCTGGAGCCTTAATTCATTGCCTTCCAGGATATCTTTTGGAAGGTTGACAGGGAACCCTGCAGGAAGATTTTTTTTAGGGCCTTCTGCAGCAACAAGGAAACAAATTACCCGGATCCCTTCCTGCATATTCCCTTCCTGGATACTGTGCTTTATTATATGTTCAAGGGCAACAAGGGAATCAAGAAGATCAGGATAGCCTTTATTTTCAATTTCTATACGGGAGATTGTGAAAATCGGGATTATTTTTTCAGGTTCTATCCTCTCACCTCCATGATATTTGTAGAGGTTTTCGGAAAGGAATTTCCTGATCCGTTCAAGTGAGTCCTCTTTGAGGTCCCAGTCTATTTTATCAGATTGTATGGTTATACCGTTCCTGATTACTATCCCGTTAATGCCGTAAAAAAGTCTTGCTTCCTGCCTTGTGGATTCTCCTACTGTAGTAATTGTGTCTGCGTAAGAGGCAAGGGCTTCAAGAGCAGCCAGATTTTCAGGTACGCCTGGAGGCCATGTCCCATCGTTTGTTCTTATCTTTTTAATAGAAGCATATCCTGCAGTCCTTCCAGGAAGGGTTGCATGCAGAGTCGCAATCGTGCTTACCGGAATTCCGAGCTTTTTAAGCCTCGCAGGGGCATAAAATACTCCAAATTCATGACAGTGCAGAGATACTCCAGGACAGGGAATATACCCCTGAGTTGAAACTGCAATTTTATCTCTATTTCCAATGGTTGTAATTTCAGACCCTGAACTTACAAGCAGCCTGATAAGTTCGGAAATCCCATAGGAAAGGCAAAGGTAATGCGTGTATTCAGGCCCATTTGACATGCTTTCGTATTTTAAGGAATCAAGCCCAAGGTGTTCATACGCTTCGGCTTTGACCTTACCTTCAAGGGTCATCTCTTTTCCATTATAGGTTGTGCGGATTTTTCCAAAATCCGAGGTTTGGAACTGCAGATAACTTATTTTTGTTTTGCCTACACGTTTTCCCCCTGTGAAGACCTTTATGCCTTCTTTTTCCAGGATATCAAGGCTTTTCTTAAGTTCTCCATCAACAAGTAAAGGCCCAAAGCCTTCCATGTTTGTAACCCTGTTCATTCCTCTGTTCCAGTCTGCTCCTATATGTCCGAAATAGGGACCTGCAACAAGGATTTCTATTTCCCCTTTTGTCTCCAATTCCCCGGAATCGAAGAGAGCTGCCAGGGTATGCGCTTCTTCATTAATGACGTTCCAGATACCCCCCATTTTGTTTGATTTAGGGCCTGCCTCTTCTCCGGCAATTAGCAAGAAATGTTTTGCCATCCCTATTCCCCCATAAATTCAGTACAGATTAGCAATGCTTTATTTATATTTTAATTTCTTTTGTGCATATTAAAACTTATCAATTGAAAAAAGATATTTTGTGAGATCAGTAGTGTGAACTAAAGTCAGAACAAAGTCGGAATAAAGTTAGATAAAGTTAGATAAAGTTAGAATAGGGTTAGAATAGAGTTAGAATAAATTCAAACTAAAAGTTGGCACTCAAAAACCAGAGTAAAATAAATTAAAGTAAAAATAGAAATAATACCTGAAAATAGTGCCTCAAAAAGATACCTTGAAATATATTCCCACTTTTTTCAGGCACTAACTTCAGGTTCTGCAGACTCTTTTATTGAACTCTTTGTCTGCTTATAGCAGTTTTCTACAAGCTGCATGGTTCCTTCCAGGTCGGTAATTTCAAAATCGAAAAGTGTGGCAAATTCCCGGACACAGGCTTCGAAATCTTTCTCGTAGGAAAGGCCTGTATTTACCCTTGCAGCTTTTTTATATCCTGCATAATCAAAGACGAATTTTGACATTTTAATGTCATCGGGATTCTGGCTTAAGCCTGCAGTTCTTATCATTTCTCTCCAGTTTGCAGCCCACATTGGAGTCAGGAAAAAGGTTCCAACTCCTTTGCAGTCTTTTAAGGCTTTAAGGTATTGAGCTCTTCCTCCAAGGACACTGCCTATGCAGTCGTCAACAATCTCCCCATTTTTCTCTTTCAAAATGCTGACTTTGCAGTCCAGATTTTTGAAGTCCTGTTCTATCTTTCCAAGCACGTTTCCGCAAAGCCCGTAAAAAAGCAGGATTCCATCGGAATAAGGGGTCATTGTCTCGACTTTTGAATAAACGGTTTTCTTAAGGTTCTCAGGGATTGCGTGCAGGGCAAGTTCAAGCATGAATATATTGAGAATAAAGCCTTCACCCTGCTGTTTTTCCGGAAGCTCTTCAAGAGGAACCACATTATGAGAAATTCCAGCTTCCAGCATTTTTCTTCTGATGCCTTCAGAGTCGTCGTTTTTTACAAGAAATATTTTTCCAATCTCAGGGTCTTTTTCAATCAAATGCATGATTTCGTCTTCAAACATCCTGCACCCGATTATACTCATTACTGGCATTTACAAATCCTCCTTTTTTTACCTGGGAACAAAGTGATAAAGAAATCTTTTGAATAATTTAAATCCAAATAGATTGAGGAAAAAGCTCCTATTTATTAAATAATTTAAATGCTTAAGGTAATTAAAACATTAAAATAATTTGAAAGATCAGAACGGTTGAAATTATCGAATTATTATAACACTCGAATAGTTCTGATGATTATACCATTTATAACGATTGGAATGAATTCTGATTTATTTAATAAATTCGTAATATAAAACGTCTTTAAATAAATATCATTTCTTTTATATTAACTATTAGTCCTGCCAAAATTCATTGAGAATTTATTAAGAATTGATATGTAAAGCTCGATCTCTGTTTTCGATTTAAGGTTCTTTAAATTAGAGCCTGATAATATCCATTATTCTCCAGTACCCGGACAGGAAGTGAAAAGAGTTCAGAAAGGTTTTCCTTGGTGAGAATTTCTTCCTTTTTTCCATCTCTGAAAATCTCCCCTTCTTTTAAAAGGATTATCCGGTTTATTTCAGGTATAATATCTTCAAGATTATGAGTCACCAGAATTACACTTTTTCCTGAGCGTGCAATTTTTCGGGTACTTTCACGGAAACTATGCAGGGCCTTCAAGTCCAGGCTGTTGGTAGGCTCATCCAGAATAAGGGCCTCAGGATCGTGCACAAGAGCTCTTCCTATGAGTACTCGCCTGGCTTCTCCTGTCGAAAGTTCGCACATCAACCTGTCTGCAAGCTCAGAAATTTCAAGAAATTCAAGGATTTGCCTGGCTTTATTTTCCATTTCCAGAGTAACTTTATGATTGTAGTAAATCCCTATGCTGCTAAAAAACCCTGATAAAACAATATCCAGAACAGGAATCTGTCTGCAGCAAACCTGCTGCAGGTCTCCGGAAACTATCCCGAGCATTTTCCTGAGCTCAAAAACATTCCATGTATCTTTTCCCTGAATTTTTAAAACAAGCCCGTCTGCTGCAGCAAGCGGGTGATACTCTTTTGTAAAGGTTTTTATAAGTGAAGACTTCCCGGAACCATTAGGCCCGATAATTGCAGTATGCTCTCCCTGAGCAATAGAAAGCGACACAGAATCAAGGATTTTTTTTCCACATCTAACAACAGTAACGTTTTTCAGTTCCAGGAGGGAGGGGGAGTTTTCTCGCTCTGAACAATTTATTTTTTGAGTCATTTTATCATCTGTTCAAACATTTGGGATATTTCTTAAAGTAAAACTAATTTTAATGCCAATAACTTTCCTAATAAAAAATAAATTTTATTTTTTATCTTTAATTCCGGTTTCGACTTTATTTCAATTATAACTTTAGTTTTAATTTTTATTTTAGTTTTAAGTCTTAAATTCGATTTTAATTTAACTTTTAATTTAGACTTTTATTTTGATTTTAATTCAGATTAGATTTAGATTTAGATTTAGATTTTGTTTTTTTAATTTAAAATCGGTTTAATTATATTTGATATATTTAATTCAACTTGATTTGATCTCAATTTTAGAGTTTTTTGCTTCTAATTTCAATTCCAGTTTTTATTTCGTTTACTTTATCTTATTTTTTAGAATAATAAAAAATATTTTTAATTTAATTTAGCATCATTTTGATTTCAAAACCTTTAAACTTTATATTTTCTCAGGCATGCTCAATTTCCCTTCCATTTATATTCTCTATCTTAAATAATTAACTAATTATTAATTAATAGTAATAAGTAATAATCAGCTAATAATTATCTAAAAGTTCGACTGATTTAAGGCCATGCTTTAAATAAGGCGAGATGATGCATGAAAATAATTTATGGATATCTTAATTGTTATTTAATTAACTTATTTGTTATCTCAATTTTTTTTCAGTTTTACTAACCCGAGTCGGCTAATTTATTCACATCAAATATATTTTATATATTTTTAATTGAATTAATTTTGATTTTATTTTTTTCAGATTCCTTCCTGGCTGAATAGCTTAATAGCTGAATAAAAATTCTCACTTTATCTATTAGTTTATCTTGCGCGCGATTTTCTGGAGAGTGATTCAGGAATTCCTTTATGAATTTTGCGAAATTCAGGCACGAGACTTTGTATCAGTGTATTATAATTTAGAATGAAATCTTAAAACTCTGGATAAACATATTTAATAAGTTTATTTTGAAGTTAAGAGACTTAGATCTCCTTATACTGATTTTAGAGCTTTTATGTGAGTTTTATACTTTAAAGACTCCTAATTATTCCTTTCTAAAAAATATTAAGCTCTATTTTAGTTTCTTAAGCTTATATAACCATATACTATGAAGTTTACTTTAACCGAAAATTAAATACAAGTGGTTGTAACTAAAAACGGAAAATTTCTGGGGGTTAAGTTTTGGAAGTTTATAAAAATCGGGATTCGTTTAGTGCATACCTTTACGAAATCCGTTTTATCATTCTTTTCTATGTAATAGGAGATTGGGCATCGACAGTTTATGCCCTGCCATTCGGGATGGAGTATAATCCAGTTCCTGCTATGGTTCTGGAGTATTTCGGAATCTATCATCTTCTGCTTATTAAAGTGGGTTTCATTATTCTGCTTTTTTTTGCAGCGCCTGTAATAAAAGTTTCAGCAGGGAAATGGGAACTTACAAAGCATATTATAGAGTTTATTGGGATTCTGGTAACCGTAAATAACCTGATGGTTGTCTGGCACGGGAGCAGTCTTATACAGACTTTGGGCCTGATATAATTTCAACAAAGTCTGAATTTAATTACTAAGATTTAAATTCCAGGCTTTATTTTCCTTTTTTCTTCTTTTCTTTTTATTTTTTAATTATTTGTTAATCAGTTTCTTTTAAACCTCTATTATTCTTTCTTTTCCTCACTTTTCTTATTTTCTTGTTTTTTACTTTATGTTTTTTGAATTTTTCTTTTTCACTTTTTTGTGTTTCTTTTTTAATTTCAATTTCAATTTCAATTTCAATTTTAATTTTAATTTTAATTTTAAATTTAATTTTGTTTTTGATTTAATTTTAATTCCTATTTAATTCGTATTCTGATCTTTTTTGCTTACCTTGTTTTTGCATAGAGGAAGCAATCGTAATAATTCTCTCCAATCCTGTGGACTCTCTTCATGATTCCTTCTTTTTCGTAGCCGCACTTTTGAGCTACTCTTTCGCTTGCCAGGTTTCGGGTATCCATAAGAATTATAATTCTCTCCAGATCCAGTTTCTCAAAACCTATTTTCTCAAGCTGCTTTACAGCTTCGACTGCAATGCCTTTTCCCTGATAGTCCCTATCTATAAAATAGCCTATTTCCCCTATCCAGGGCCTATGCTGGTCTACTCTGAGCCCACAGGCTCCTACGAGTTTTCCGTAAAAAAGAATGGAATAATTATATTCAAAATGAGCTTTCCTTTTAGCATCATTCAGCCGCAGGAAGTGTCTTTCTTCTTCAAGCGTTTTTATCGGAAACTCGATGAATTCAAGGTTTGTGTTAGTGATTATTTCAAAAAATCGTTCCGCATCAAAGAGCTCTTGAGGACGAATTTTTACTTCCGGCATACACGAAGAATTGCACGTCCCGAATGAAAAACGTTTTCACGCTCTTTTTTATTTTTTATTCCAAGAAAAATAAGTTTCTAAAAAAATAAAATGAATTTGATAAACTGAGACCAAAAACTAAATTAATAAATTGAAATTAATAAAATAAGGGCCCTAAAAAAGGACGAATATAATAAGGTTAATATGACAGGGCAATGCAAACAAAAATAATAAAACCAGAGCCTATAAAATAAGCTTTAAGTATGCATTTATTAATTAAAGAATTGTGGAACCTGAAAACCCAGACTCCAATATTCGCAAATCGGATATTTTAGCAAGAATCCGAAGTGATCTTGCCAGCCATGCAGACGAGAAAACAATAAACAATTACTCCCGCTTTTTTAAAGAAGAAGTTATATTCTATGGAGTAAAGTCCGGGATAGTTTCAAAACTTGCAAGGGATTATTTTAAAGAGATCAATAGAACAGGTAATGCAGAAAAGGCAGATAAAATTAAAAACGCCGATAAAATTAAAGAGAAAATTAAAGATAAAAATAATAGAGCGGACAAAGAAGAAGTTTTTGCGCTGTGCGAAGAACTCTTTAAATCGGATTACTGTGAAGAAGCCTTTATAGCTGCTGATTGGATTTATGAGCTTAGAAACAATTACTCAGAACCTGATTTTTTTGTTTTTGAACGCTGGATCGAAAAATACATTAATAACTGGGCAAAGTGCGATACCTTCTGCAACCATTCGGTTGCCAGTTTTATTGAAAAATTCCCGGTCTATATTGAAAACCTCAAAAGCTGGACTGCATCCGAAAACAGGTGGGTGAGGCGAGCATCAGCAGTAACCCTTGTCCTGCCTGCCAGGAAAGGCAATTTCCTGCAAGACATTTTTGAAATTTCAGACCTCCTTTTGAAAGACAGGGATGACCTGGTGCAAAAAGGCTATGGCTGGATGCTAAAAGAAGCAAGTAAAGCTCACCAGCAGGAAGTCTTTGATTATGTTATGAGAAACAAAAAAGAAATGCCCAGGACAGCCCTCAGGTATGCAATCGAGAAAATGCCAAAAGACCTCCGGGCTAAAGCTATGGAAAAATAAATGAAATGAAATAAAATTAAAATTAAAATTAAAAGTTTCAGCAATGAAAAAAATTTGACTTATGAGATAATTAGTCCTAAAAGTTGTTTCAGGCTGAAAAAGGTAATTTTGATACAAAAATTATTATTTCTGTAAAAGAGAAATTTCACCTGCTGAAGAGTAGTACGGGCAGTATAAGGAGTTATGGAATAACACCAGGGATAAGATAAGGGTTTACGCACAAGACTGGCCGGAAAGGTTTTGAGGGAGGGAGGAGTTATGACAGAGTACCCCCATACTGCATCTAACTCCTGTCCTCCCAGGCTATCCCATTTTGTATCCTTATACTTCCGCCTAAGGTTTTTTCTGCAGGAATTATTTACTAGGTCTTTCTCTAGTTCCAATTAATAGAACAGATACACATGTATTTCTTTTTATTTGTTCAACTATAGCATAAACTTAACAATTTAAAGAAATTTAAATACCAAAAAGTCTCTTTCTTTAATATTTATTTTCATAAGTTTCTTTTTATATTCCAGTTAGTGTTCTTGAATTTTATTTATTGTGATGAAATGTGATAATTAGAAAATATACGCATAGTAAATAGAAGTCATTTAACATTAGTATAAGATTTAATTTTATTTAGAAAAGGTTGAGTTAAAGAATAATAGATTAAAAATGTAATCTCAATCTTTTATTTTCAAATAAACTTTTCCGGTTATAGTAGTTGAAATACATTTTGTTTTACCTTGATTATCAACATTAATCACTTTCAATTCCTTTAATTTATTAAGATTTCTTGAAATTGTACTTTCAGAAATTTGCAAACGTTCCGCTATTTCTGATGCAATTGTGGGCTCATGTTTTATTATGTCTTCAAGTAATAAAATCAGTTTCTCATCTAGAGTATTCACAATATGAGGCAACTCTATTTCTCTGAGTTCATGGTCAATATCGCTACGATTGGTCACTTTATTTATTTTTCCAGCTTGAGTCAGGCAAGCAATTAAGAAGGCTATAAGTATATCTCTTGGTCCTCCAGATATGTTGGTAATTATCTCAGTTTCAATGTTTTCAAACAAATCAATTATAGACAGAAGCATATCATTGAAATCGAGGTGATTGACCCTATAAACTTCAACTTTAATAGATTCATCAATTCTCTTAGCTAAATCTTCAACCTCCCGAACAGATTTCAACCCACGTTCATCCGTTTCTTTTTGAGGTCTTATTAAAATGATTCTATCATTTTTTTCGATACCATACTTTATGACTAGGGAAAAAAATTGTGATGTCTCAAACCCAATTAATGAAATATATGTTTTCATTTTTCCATTTATGAGATTATTTCATATAATAACTTATGTTTCATTATTTTGCAATGTAATATGATTAATTGCATTTATATGCAATTATTGCAATAAAACGAAAGCCTTATATTAGTTGAATGTTTATTATAGAGTAGATGCCACAAAAGTTGATCCTTAAGCTAAAACCAAAGACAGAAATTGAGATTCCTGCAAGCAATGGATATCAGGTATATTCTGCTCTTCTAACAAGAATAAAATCTCAAGATGAAGAAATAAGTAAACATATACATGATTCATCTATAGGTTCAGTTTCAACAAGCGGGCTAAACGGTAGATTCCGGAAAAGCCCAAGGCCAAACTATAGAATAATTTCTCCTGAGAACGTATATGAAATCCGTATTGGAATAATTGATCCAAGGGAATCTGAAATCTTTAGAGCTTTGATAAGTCAACTTCTGTTCTCAATTTCTGAAGAAAATATTGTAATCGAATTAGATGGTGGACCTTTAGAAATAATTGAGTGTAAATCAGAAGATGAAAGCTTTGACCAGATCTTAAAAAAGGTTGCAGAACTAAATCATCGGAATATTTCAGTAAACGTAATATTTAAAACGCCTACATGTATCCAATACAAAAACAGTAAGTCTTATGAAATGTTTCCTCATCGTACTGCGGTTTTTAATTCTCTCCTTTCAAAGTGGAATTCTGTTTGTCCAAATGAATTAAAAATGGATTTAGATAGGGATGACATTTCACGATATATTCTGGAAATACCAAAAGCTAATTCCTACCAAACGCATAACGTCATGGTAAATACTATTTTTGACAAAAATAAGGGTCATTTCAGACCCATTTTCAATCCCGGATTTACAGGAGAATGCACTTACCTTTTTTCCAAAGACGCCCCTCAAGATATAAAAAACGCAATCTTGATACTATCTATTTTTGCGGAATATAGTGGGATAGGGAGTGCTGTGAGCCGAGGGTGTGGATATGTGAATATCAAACTAAATGAGGTATTATAATGGTATCTGATGCTTTACAAGACCAAATTAGAAATCGAAAAGTTACTGGAAATTTTTACTTAATTAATGAACAAACTGAAAAAGAAACTACAGGTCTTTTTGAAGAATATATTAGAGAAGTAGATATTCACCTTGTAGAAATGGGCATGGGATTTAAAGCTGCAAAGAGTGTTGAGTTTGGAAAAACTGATCAAAGTATGGTTAATCATATTAGAAACGGCATATTATTCCTTCTTCGTTTTAATGAAGCTCTTGAGAAATTTGGTATAGTTTCTCTTAATAAAGAGGGGTTAAAAAACTGTATGGCACTTTTCGTAGTTCATGATCTTCATAAACTTAAATTCAAGGAATTTATGGGAGACGATTTTGCAGAAGGGCATCATTCTATAAAATCTGAATTTGAAATTCCCAAAGAAGCAGTACTAAACTTCGTAAATTTAACTGGAGTGCGTAAATTTGCACCTTCTTTGACAGATGAAGATTATTTTTCGGTTGCTGTGTCTCTTCATAAAAGTCGTTTCTCTAGACCCGGTGCTCGTACATCTAGATTTATGGATCTAGAGCCTTTTTTGTATTTAATGGATACTATGGCAAGTTGTTCGTCTCCAGAAGAAGCTGCCTCAATTCGGTCTTTAACTGATTTAAGAGACGGATTCCCACAAAATTCGCCGGAAGAACAACTCAATTTTCAGTACCATGTTTTGGATGATATCAAAGGTATATTTTCGGGTATTATCAATAAATCAGTAGCTGATGTAATGGAATCAAATGGTCTAATAATTCTTACGGCTTACCAAGATGGCTGTATATATTTAGGTCGTGGAATGCAGCATGTGTCATTATCCGAAGTATTTCTCGAAAAAATATGCCAAAACCTTGAGACAAACATTCAACAATCAACGCCGGCGTTAAGTGACTCTGAATCCTTGACTAAAAGATTAAAGACCCCTAGACTCGGAGATTACGGTTTAAGTGATGAATATTATTTGTTCAGCGGGCCTGAAAAAATGCTTCGTGCTTTCATTAGTAAATCCATAACATCGGCCCACTCTGAAAAAAATAATGATTTATCAGATTCGATGACTAATGGAATACGTAGAGTACAAGAGATTGTTCCAATTAAACTTGAAGCATCTGTCGAAGGGCAAAAAATTTTACTCGAGTTTTCAAGAGCTGTATTCTCAGTGCATAAAACATTTGTATCTGAAATGATTTCCGATAATAAGCAGGCTTTATTGAAAACATGTGAGATCTGGGAAGTGCCAGAGGATGTTGAATCTTCTCTTCTTAAAATCATGGATGAAAAGCCCTCTTACCTTGCAAATGGTGGAAAGTGGGAGTATTCTTATGCTATTGGCCAATCTGTAATGAATCAAGAGAATAATGGAATAAAACTTAGAAATATGGATGTTCCGATAGCAATCAATTATATTGTAAACAAAATATGGAATAAACTTATTAAAATGGAGGAATGGGAAAGTTTCATTTCTGAGAAAATAGGCGTGTGTCGTAGTGAATTTAAAGAATATCTTCGTGACGTTCTTTCAATAAATGGAACAATTATGTTGAATGAAAAATCAAACCTTAGTGATAATTTTAATGAATATGAATCAAGTGGGAAAATATGTGACTTATGTAACCGTGGGACTTTGCTCAAAAAAGAAAAAATGAAAAATACTAACTCTTTTCTTAGCTTCAATTTCACAAATAGGGTTTTTGTGGGTAAAACCAAGCCAGATAATATCCTTACATGCATCCCTTGCGGAATTGAACTTGCTTTAAGAAAGAATGGATTTAACTCTTCAAAAGCTAAAGAAGTACTTTATTTCCATTTTATTCCTGATTACTTTTTCACTCCTGAATCATGGGATTTAGTAGAAACAATCTTTACAAAATTTTCCGATGAAGCAAGAGTAAGAATAGCCGAACTATCAAGAAAAATATTTAATTCAAAATATATTGGTAATACTTCTGATAAAGAGGGCAATGTAGACATCTATGATTCTTGGATTCGCTCCCTAGCTGCTGATTCACAAGATGAAGGTAAAGTTAGAGGATTGAACATGTTTCAATATATGTCTCAAGGATATATCAACAACATTGGAAATGCCAGCATAATTTTTTATAAGCCTTCTGAAAATATAACTGAATTTCATTTCTTTGGTGTTTTTATTGCAATGGTTATTGCAGCATATACCGGAATGAGAGTAATAGTCAGCAAATCTCCTATTCCTGCAATTCGTGGAAGAGACTTTAAAGAAGTCATAGCCTTGGATTCAATCAATTCTCATGTGACTGATTTTTATGGGAAATCAATTTCACTTTCCCAACTTGAGACTAAAATGAAAGCTGCTAGTGCTTTGATTCGTCTTGGTTATGCAAGTTATGGTATGAAAGATTCGTTATTTCCTAAGTTTTTGAGAGTCACGCGAGATGAAAATTTTCCTGGTTCTTATCTTTTAAAAATGGCTTATAGAAACTCAGACAGTGAATTTGCTGATGCCAATATTCGAGATTTACTTGATGAGGCTCTATTTCTAGACAATATTTTACAGAGGTGAAGAAAGTGAACGATTTAAATAAAATCAACCATCTTGCAGAATTGGGTTTCAATATAGCACAGCCAAAAGGCTACAAACCCCATTCGTTAGAGAGATTATTTAGAGAAGCAGTTAAAGCCGTAACTGAACTCCATGGAATTAAACTCTCAAATAAAGATTACAAAAGCACTATTTCCGGTCGAATCCAGAAGACACTCGATCGAATGGGCGATGATCAGGCATACATACCCGAGAGAAAAGGAATTGATATTAAAGCTGATGAATTCGCTGATTTTTTTGTAGAGAATATTTTGGAAGATATTTGCAATGGTAAACCTGGAAGATTAAAAAAGATGTCAAATAATCTTGCAGACGGCTATTATTCATCAATTTTACGGATTCGTAGAGAATACTGGAATGAAAGAAACAATTCAAGCGAAGAGGAATAAAAATGACTGGTAAGAATGAAAATATTAAAGATGAAATTATTGAAGAAATCAAAAGGAAGATGTCTCCTGGACTTGTAGATTCCCTTACAAATGAGCCAAGTGCACATTATGTTCACATCTTATTGCTCCGGGAACTTCAGTCGAGTGCGATTTTTACAACAAATGGAGAAGATGCTGATATTGCGACTGTAGGAATTAGTACACAAGATGGGATTGTAGACTATTCTCCTGTTATGATGTTCAAAAGAAAGCAAACAGGCAGTGACAGAAGAAAAGGAAAGGAACTTCAACGGAATTTCCTTGATATAAAAGACACGATGGATGTCAATAGAATGAACCAAGAGTCTCCGGAGTCGATGCTTTACGGTAGTGCAGCAGGGGATAATGCAGTCTCTGTGACATCAAGAGTAATGTATGATACAGCATATTCAATAAGAGATTCTAGTGTAATAATTGAAGAAAAATTCCAGAATGCCCCTGGAGACAATTTTGTAAAAGGTCCAACATCAGCGATTCGAGAACCAGATTTTATTATCCCTGGAACTCTGTTTCCTTGTGTAATTACATTGAGAGATGCTACTTTTGAGGAACTACTGTTTGTGCTTGGAATTACAAAAATGAACAAACGCTACGGTGCAGTAACATCAAGAATTGGAAGAATGCAAAATCATATTCTTGGAATTTATTATGGGATTGAAGAAGGCACAGCAAATCTGACTCTTTCTCAGGAAGTTGCTCGTCAGCTGGCTATAGAGAGCGGGGGACTTAAGAGAGAAAATTTAAACAAAATTTTGTATAGTGCTGTGCTTGATCTCGAAAAGACAAAAAAACTTGTTAAACATGCTTTTGGTGAAGAAGCACAAACACTTAGTATTGAACCACTTAAAGATAGTGAAGTTGAGAATCTTCTCGAATATATAACCCCCGGAATTTTGGAAGAAGCTCTTAGAAGCCAGATGGAAAAGGCATCGACATTTTTCCGTTCAATCAGCGAAAAACCAAAAGAGAAAAAGAGTAGGGGCAAAAAATGATCGAAACCTTCCAAGTAGTAGAGTGCTCTATTGAAACTCTTGATCGCACCCTTTATGCTTCAAGAGAAGTTGGAGATCTGGTTGATACCGGTGACTATATACTAAGTACTGCATTGCACTATGCTTTTGGCTTTGTTTCCGGAAAATACGTTAATATTGGAAATACACCATCTTATTTAGATGAGACATCCGAAATATACAAAAAATTTTACATAACGCCTGCCATACCTGTACCTACAGAGGAGTATCTAAAGCAGCTATTTGGAACTCAGCTATTTTCTCTAGAAGGCAGAAAATCCTTACCCTCTTTTGGGGGCCATTCCACAACATCGTGGAATGCCCGTCCACACCAGTATGCGGTAAAAAACTGGAAAGCAACCGACACAAATTATCCATACAAAGGTATGAATCTTCCAAAGTACGGGCGTGAGCGAGTTCTTGATCAACAAAACCTTTTCATAGCATATATTTTACCTTATGAAATCGATGCAAAATCAATTTCATCAAGAATTCCAAAGTACATAAGGTTAGGAAAAAAAAGATCTAAAGCGCGTGTTAAGACAAAAATAATTGATGGAGGAATCGACGAAGGTGAATTTATTTCGAATCATCCTTTTGGAATATATGATTATGAAACCCTCCCTTTAGGTAATTTGATTTCGGTAAGAATGCGGCCTACACCGTTAATTCTTCAAGCCCGTTATAAAGGTCGATTCATCCGTATACCAATGAGTAAAGGAAAGGAAACTATACTTCCATATAAACTTGAATTTCTGAAGGTAAAAAGATGATTCAAAATAAAACATTTATTCAAATTGAAAAAGACTTTGGCGAAACTCCAGATAACTTTTTTTTGAATCTCGATGGAATTAGGCTTGAACAATCAGATTGCGAATACCTTGCTGATTTTAAAGCTTTTGAGCACCAAATTCAGAGCGAAGAGTTAATTAAAAGCCAAAAATCGTTTTTTTTATTTAATCATAGTCCAACTGGTTCAGGAAAAACCATCTCATGGCTTAAACCTGTACTGGATACAAAAATGAAAGTAATAGCAGTATATCCTACAAACGCACTTGTTATTGATCAAAAAACACAGGTCGAAAATGTGATGAAAAATTTTGGATATGATTTCCATGAATATCATATCCAAGCAATTACAAGCGACTTGCTAGATCAAGAGCGAAAACTATATCCAGATGAGAAAGGACTCAAAAAAGGGCAGTTATTAAATCGAATTATTCGTAAAGGAAGGGGAAAAGGTCTAATTCTATTAACAAATCCTGACATCTTAACATTGGCACTAAAAGACGCATATTACGAACACAACATTAGAGAATCAGTTCGAAGTATAGATATGATAATTGTTGATGAGTTTCACCTTGCGTCTATCAAGCAAAGCGATATGCTTCTTTTTATGTTACATGAGATTAATGATGACAAGAGAAGCCGTCTTTCGAAGTTTATTTTTTTGAGTGCAACCCCTAACTCAATTATTTTGGAGAGGGCAAAAAAAGTGGGATTGAATATGAAGGTACTGGACGACAAAAGTATGCCTCTTTCATATTCTTATGGAAAACCAATACTGCCGAAATTGAGACTCGAGATTAGAAAAGGTTCAATATACAAAACTTATGAGCTAATAAAAGAAGATTTGGAGCATTTTGTAGAATTCTGCATGCGAAGGAAAAATAACGGAGAAAGGGCTAGAACTGTTTTTATTGTTGATGGAATTTACGAAGTAGATGAAATATATAGTACTCTCTCTGTCGCTCTTGTCGGATTAAAAGTTGAAAAAGTGAATGGACTTCATCCAGCAACCCAAGATAAATTGGCAAATTTTGATGTACTGATATCCAATTCTTCAGTAGAAGTAGGTATTGACTTTGATGTCGATAGAGTAGTTTTTTCAGGTTACTCTAGAGCTAAATTGTTACAGAGAATCGGACGTCTTAGAAATAAACCTGCAGAGGAGGTTTGTGAGGCAATTTGTTTTATTCCTGAAGTTGTGTATAATCATCTAAAGGATCAAAACCAGAATTTAACACGTAGCAAATTTAATTTCCATTTACAAAATGTAATGGATTCTGAAATTGATTTGTCATCTTATTCAAAGAGATATTCTCCTCTCGAAGCTTATTTATATTCTAGTGAGAGAATTTACGGGGCGAAAGAAGGGATTGATAAAGAGGGGAAAGAATATTACAGTAAAGGGATGCCTGAATCACTACAAGTTGAAGAACTTATTAGAATTCTCTTTCTTATCGAGAAGCATTTTTTGGATTACGAAATTGATGACCCTACTCTTGACAACCTGAAAAACGAAGCGTACAAGTTTAAGAAAGGTCTTCTTATTTACCGGGGAAGTAGTTTTCAAGCTTTGTTGTTTGATGTGACTGATTCCAATCTTAAGCTATATGATTTGATGTATTTACTTAGGAGAGGAAATGTTGAGTTTATGTCCAGCCAAAAATTTGTTCGAAAATTAAAGAATATTTCTGGTGAAATATATGAACAAATTCTCAAAAACAAGTATGAATCAATGAAGGGATTTGCTTCAGGTTTTTGTTGGTATTATGGCACTATAGACAATGAAACTCGAAGAATTATGTTCAAAGGGGATTCTGGAGAGCATTATAAAAAAATTATGCTTAATAATATAGACCGTGCAAGAAAACCTTGCATGATCGATGGTTTCAGGGTAGAAACGGATCCAAATATTCCCACATTATCAAGCCTAAATGATACTCTTTCTAAATATGAGGTATTTGCACGGCTTGTAGACCTTGATAGTTTTTCACTAAAAGCCAAATTTAAATTGGGGGATTTTTTCTATTTATATCCCTATTCTGGAATGAGAACTATAGCCTTTGGACATGAGGCACTTTATATTGATTGTCTTATCAAGGAGGAGTATGCTCAGAGAAGATGAGTTCGTTAATGTATCTGACATTAACCAGTTTCTTTACTGTCCGCGAAGGTATTATTATATCTCTTATTTTGATACAATTGAAATGAATTATTTTCTAAGAGACGGCCAGATAAAGCACCAGAATCAGTCACGTAGGGGTGGGTGGATTAGAGAGTTATATGTTAAGTCGGAAAGGCTTGGAGTTCATGGGAAAATAGATGTTCTTGAAGTGAAGAAAATTCGGGGCAAGGGGTGTAGTCTCATCCCTATAGAGAGAAAACGGGCAAGTTCATATTACGAAAACGATGAGATTCAACTTGCTACATACTGCATGCTTCTTGAAGATTATATGGAAGAACCTGTAAGAATGGGCTATATTTATCTTTTTGGGACTAATGAACGATATGCAATTGAAATAACAGAATGGCACAGAGAGATGGTTCTGGATACAATTTTATTAATTCAGAATATGAAACTAAACAATATTCCTGATTTTCCCGGTAATTTAAACAAATGTAAAAAATGTAGTGTAATTCAGTATTGTATGCCATTTGAAACAAAAATACTGGAGAAAATGACATGAAAGCAAGTGAGGGGCTTCTAGACGATGACGTCATTTATGTAACAAAGCAGGGATCTACTGTCGGAATAGATGGAGGGCGCATTTCAGTTTACCAGAAAGAAGGTGAATTGGGTTCTTATCCTATAGGAAAGGTAAGTACAATTAATATTTTTGGTAATGTTAATTTTACTACTCCATTTGTTGCACAGGCAAATGAACATGGCGTTTCACTGAATTATTTTAATCTTTATGGAAAATACAGGGGCAGTTTCATACCAGAACGTAACACCATTGCTGAAGTTCGAAGGAAGCAATATGCTCTTACCGATTCTCAGAATCTTGCAATTTCTCAAAGGATGGTCTCTGGGAAGATTCGAAACTCAAAGACAGTATTGGGCCGAAAGGGTATAAAAGATCTTAAAAAATTAGATGAACTCGACTCCAAAATACACGAGGCAGAGAATCTTGATCAACTGAGAGGATATGAAGGTGAAGCTGCCGAATTTTATTTTGAACGTCTTAATGACTGTTTAATAGAAGGCTGGACTTTTGAAAAGAGGACAAAAAGGCCTCCTGAAGATCATATCAACGCTCTTATGTCACTGACATATACAATGATGAAAAACGAAGTTTTGAGTTCATTAAGACAATATAATCTTGATCCTTACCTGGGTATATTTCATGCAGACAGACATGGTAAGCCTGCTCTTGCACTAGACCTGATGGAAGAGTTTCGGCCTATATTCTGCGATGCATTTGTTTTAAGATTAATTAACCGTAAGGAGATAACTCATGATGATTTCCAGGTAGATAACCACCTTAAAGAACATCCATTTAAAACTTACCTTGCTAAGTTTGATGAATACATGAAAGAGGAATTTACTCATCCTTATTTTAAGTATCAGGTTTCCAAAAGAAAAGCTGTTAGAATGCAATCAATATTGCTAAGAAAAGCGATTACAAATGAATTACCTATTTACTATCCTTTGGTGTTTAAAAGATGAGACTTGTAGTTACATATGACATAAGTGACAATAAAATTCGTAATCGAATTTATAAAATTCTTGAAAAATATGGTGCATGGAAACAGTACAGTGTGTTTGAACTTGATATAACTGCAGTT